>JALZBM010000045.1 GCA_030947385.1 Vulcanimicrobiota bacterium | reverse complement strand
TACGGTGGCGGCGCTCCATCGCGCTCTGGGCGGCCAAACGCTGGTCGTGGTGCCGACGGCCGATGCCGCCGAGCGAACCTTTGCCGATCTGCTGTACTATCTCGGCGAGGCCGAGGGGAAAACGGCCTGTTTGCTTCGCTCGCGCGATGAAACGGTCGGTACGATCGAAAGCCCCTCCGAGAGGAGCGCGCGCATGGGCCTGTTTGCGGACCTGATCCACGGTGAAAGCCGCCTTGTCGTCGCTCCCATCGCTGCCGTGCGGCAGTACGTTATCGCACGCGACACGTTCGCCATGTTGACGTTCACGCTGCGTACGGGCGAAGAAGCCGGCTGGGAGCAAACGCAAGCCGCGCTGTATCGCAGCGGCTATCACCGTGTGGACGTTGTTAGCGCCGCGGGAGAATACGCCGTGCGCGGCGGCATTCTCGATCTCTTTGCAGCATCGGCCGATCAGGCTGCGCGCATCGAATTTTTTGGGGACACGATCGAATCGATACGCCCGTTCGAACTTGAATCGCAGCGCAGCGCAGGCGATCTTCCCGAACTCGAAGTCGTGCCGTGGAGTGAAATACCACGCGATGAATCAACCCGCGAAACGTTAGCGCAACAATACGACGGTCCAGCGAATGTCACATCGGCGCTGCGCACATTTCTCGCGGGCGGACGCGATCTGCCCGAAGCGTGGGTGTCGCTTGCAACCGGCACGCGCGACACGATCTTCGAATACTTTCACGAACGTGCCACGATCGTCATCGAAGAACCCTCAATGCTCCGCACGGTGGAACGCGCGCTCGATGAAGAACGCACGCGCGAGGAGCACGTTTTGCTCGCAGGCGTGGAATCCGGCGAACTTGACGTCGACGAATCCGAAATCGGCGAAGCGCTTTTAGCCGAAGTTTCTGCGCCCCATCCCACGCTGGCCGATCTTACCGCGCATTTGCTGCGGCGGCGCGTGCTCGTCATTCCCGGCGCAATTGAAAATGCAGAAGATCAAGCGTGGCTTCCGCCCGTCATCGAAAGCGCCGTGCTGGAATCGCGGCCGGCGGAACACTTCAATCGCCAACTCGAAATGATGCTGCAAGCGCTACGCGATTGGGTTGCTGCGGGCGACACGGTCGTACTCGTAACATCCGGCGCGGCGCGCACGGCTGAAATCGTGCGGGGTGCGAATTTGTCGGTGGAGCGCGGAGCGCACTCGATACATTTGCGTGGAGGGTCGGCGGCGGCCGCCCTTCGACAAGCTCAAGGTGACACTGGTACGAACGGTGCGCAACCTGATGCTGGTCGCAACGGGCATGGGGCGAAGGGCGCAATTTATGTTGATCAGGGGAGTATTGAGGCCGGGTTTGCGATGCCTGATTTGCATCTGCACGTGCTTGGGGATCGCGAGCTTTACGGACAACCGCCCAAACGCGTAAAAATTCGTGCCGTCAAAGAAGGCGTGCCGGTCACCCTTGCCGATTTGCGCGTCGGCGACTACGTCGTGCATGCCGTGCACGGCATCAGTCAGTATCTCGGTTTGCGCAATGAAAAAATTCTGGGCGTCACGCAAGATTATCTCGATCTGCGCTATGCGGGAACGGATCGCATGCTCGTGCCCGTAACGCAAATGCATCAGATCACAAAGTATGGTGCAAGCGAAGGCGGCGCGCCGCGGCTTTCAAAAATGGGCGGTGCCGATTGGGCGCGCACCAAGGGCCGTGTCACCGAAGCGCTTGCGAAAATTGCCGAGGGCCTCGTCGAACTGTACGCCGAGCGCGAACTCGCACGCGGGCATCAGTATGGGCCCGATACGCCGTGGCAGGCCGAACTCGAAGAGGCGTTCCCGTATGACGAAACGCCGGACCAAATGAAAGCCATCGTCGAAACCAAAGCCGACATGGAGCGCGGGCGTCCCATGGACCGGCTCGTCTGCGGCGACGTGGGATACGGCAAAACCGAAGTTGCCGTGCGCGCCGCGTTCAAAGCGATTGCGGATAAAAAACAGGTCGCGATCCTCGTGCCGACCACCCTTCTCGCCGCGCAACATCACCGCACGTTCAACGCACGCTTAGCCGGGTTTCCGGTGCGCATCGAAGAGCTTTCGCGTTTCAAAACCAAAAAAGAGCAGCAAGTAACGCTCAGAGACCTTGCCGACGGAAAAATCGACATCGTCGTCGGCACGCATCGCCTGCTCCAGAAAGACGTTACGTTCAAAGACCTGGGTTTAATTATCGTCGACGAAGAGCAGCGGTTCGGCGTGATGCACAAAGAGCGCCTCAAGCAAATGCGCGCGAGCGTCGATGTGCTCACGCTCTCGGCGACGCCGATTCCGCGCACGCTGCACATGTCGCTCATGGGCGTGCGCGACCTCTCACTCATTCAAACGGCGCCGCGCAACCGCATGTCCATCAAGACCGTCGTGGTTCCCGCCGGCGACTCCATCGTGCAACGCGCGATTACGGCCGAACTCGATCGCGGCGGACAAGTCTACTACGTTCACAACCGCATCGAGTCCATCTACGCCGTGGCGAACGCGCTGCAAAAGCTCGTGCCGAAGGCGCGTTTTGCAGTCGGGCACGGCCAGATGACCGAAGGCGAACTCGAACCCGTCATGACAAAATTCATCGACGGCGAAGTGGACGTGTTTATCTCGACGACCATTATCGAAAACGGTATCGACATTCCCAACGTCAATACCATCATCGTCAACGACGCCGATAAGTTTGGCCTCGCGCAACTCTATCAACTGCGCGGACGCGTCGGCCGTTCGAACCACCAAGCCTACGCGTATCTGCTGTACCAAGCCCACAAAGCGCTTAGCGAAGACGCCAAGGCGCGGTTGGAAGCCATTCGCGAATTTACGCATTTGGGCAGCGGGCTGCAAGTCGCGATGCGCGATTTGGAAATTCGCGGTGCCGGCAATTTACTCGGGGCGGCGCAATCCGGATTTATCGGTGCCGTCGGATTTGATACCTATTGCCAACTGCTCGCCGAAGCGATCGCCAAACGCAAAGGCGAAACGCGCGAATCCGAGCATCGCGAAGCCGTCATCGACGTCAAGATCGACGCGTTCGTTCCGAACGATTACATCCCGCAAGTGTCGCAAAAGATCGCCGTGTACCAGCAGCTTGCGAATGCCAAGTCGCTCGAGCAGGTCGAGGAAATTGCGGCGGGCGTGCGCGACCGGTTCGGCAAGATGCCGCCACCGCTGGAAAACCTCATCGAGATCACCAAGCTGCGCACGATCGCGCTGACGAAAAACGTCACCCGCGTAGTGGTGGACGAGCGCCGGCTCACCCTTGGGGTGGGAACCCACTTCGAACTGCAGCCCAAAGCGGTGCCGAAACTCCAATCCCTGACGAGAAACAAGTTCCGCTTCGCCGAGGGCAAAATTCTAATCGACTTGCCCGGGAAATCGAAGGACGAGTGGATGCCCTTGCTGCGGGCGCTGTTGGAGGCGATGTAGGGCCTGTCGTGGCGGGGGCGCCCTTCGACAAGCTCAAGGGTGACACGGGGGTGGAGCTCGGGGTGACACCGGTGGGCGCTCAGGGGGCGCTCAGCGTGAGCGGTTGGGAGAGGACTGGCTAGGGAAAGTTAGAAATGGCGGACGTTTGCGGAGGGTCCCCTTCGCGATTTTTACTGCTATCCCTAAAATTATTGGAGCTCATAAGAATGCTGAACGCTCAGCGTACCGCTGCGGGATTCCTCACCGTGCTCTTGGCCGGCTCGCTCGCCGCCTGTTCGAACGGTGGCTCAGTGGCTACCGTCAACGGTGCCTCGGTTAGCAAAGCCGATTTTGACAACAAGCTCGAGAGCAGCCCGGCCGCAAAATCCGTGCTCAGCCAAATGGTGCAGTCGATGCTCCTCGAGCAGTACGCCAAGGACAACAAAATCGATGTCGGCGACGCCGAGATCAACAAGAAAGTCGACGCGCTCAAAGCGCAGTACGGCGCCGCGCAGTTCGACCAACTCGTCAAGCAACGCGGCATGACCGAAAACGACGTGCGCAGCGCGATCAAGGATCAGATCATCGTCGACAAAGCCGTCGGTGCAAACATCAAGATTTCCGAATCGGATATCTCCAAATTCTTCCAGAAGAACCACGCCGCATTCGATAAGCCGGCGCAAATTCACGCTCGCCACATCTTGGTAGCGAACCTCCAAACCGCGCAGATGGTCGAACAAAAGCTCAAGGGCGGCGCCAAATTTGAAGATCTCGCCAAGCAATATTCAACCGACCCCGGTAGCAAAGACAAGGGCGGCGACCTCGGAAACTTCCGTCAAGGCCAGATGGTTCCGGCGTTTGAAAAGGCTGCCGAAGCGCAACGGCTCAACGTCGTCGGACCGCCGGTGAAATCGCCGTTCGGCTATCACATCATCGAAGTGCTCGAACGCACACCCGGATCTAAAGCCACGCTCGCAAGCGCTCACGATCAAATTCAAGAGCAAATGCGCGCAACGCAAGAGAACCCGCTGATGGCACCGTTCATTCAGCAGATGATGAGCAAAGCGAAGATCGAGGTGAAAGACCCGCGTTACGCAGACGTCTTCCCGTCGCCGGCCGCAGCCGCAGCCGCTCCCTCACCCGCAGCCACCAAGTAAACCACTCAAGGCACCGGACCTGAACCCCGGGGGCGCCAGCCCTCGGGATTTTTCTTTTCCCGTCGCGAAGGCGGACGGTAACGAAGATGCTTGTACGGATTATTGGCCTGGGCCCGGGCGACCCCGATCTTCTCACGCTCGGCAGCCTGGAGGCGATGCGCGCAGTGGGGCGCGCGGTAACGCTGCTCGCGCCGCCCGAACTCTCGAAATACTTGCAAGATCGAGGCATCAAAACGATGCGCGACCGCATCAGCGATCCGTCGCTCTTTGTCCGCGGCGGCGCAGACGAAATCGAAGCGTTTGTCACCGCGATGGACGAGGCCGATCTCGCAATCGGCGTGCTCGGCAATCCGCTCTCGGACTTTCCGGGCCTCCCCCTGCTCTTACGCGCGCTGGAAAAACGTCATGCGAGAACCGAAATCATTCCCGGCATGCCGCGCGCAACGCTCTCGGCGGCGATCAACATGCCGCTGGTTCCGCTCCCGCCCGCATCCTCGCATCACACCTGGGACGATCTCGTTGAAATCATGGCGCGTCTTCGCCGAACGTGTCCGTGGGATCGCGAGCAAACGCACCGCACACTCATACCGTATCTCATCGAAGAAACGTACGAAGTGGTCGAAGCGATCGAAGGCGAGAACGAAGCCGAACTCTGCGGCGAACTCGGCGACTTGCTTCTGCAAATCGTTTTCCATTCGCAGCTCGCCACGGAAACCGGAAAGTTTTCCGTTGCCGATGTCGTTGACGGGCTTTCGAATAAAATGATTCGCCGTCATCCGCACGTTTTCGGCGATGCGGTCGTGGAAGACGTGGACGCACAGTGGAAAAACTGGGAGCAGCTCAAAGCCCAAGAAGCCGCCGGCAAGGCGCGCAAAAACCGCCTGGACGGCATCCCCAAACATCTCGGCGCGCTGCAGCGCGGGCAACGCATGCAAGAGAAAGCCGCCCGCGTCGGCTTCGACTGGGCAAGCGCCCGCGACATCGTCAATAAACTCACCGAAGAGATGGCCGAACTGGCCGAAGCGCGCCGCGAAAAGCAAGACGATCCGCGCATTCGCGAAGAACTCGGCGACGTGATCTTCACGATCGTCAATCTTTCGCGTGCGCTGGGCATCGACGCCGAAACGGCGATGCGCGAAGCCAACGAAAAATTCTACAAGCGCTTCTCGTTTATGGAAGCGTACGCAAGCAAAGACGGGAAGGCGCTCGTCGATATGTCGCTGGACGAACTCGAGGAATTGTGGCAACTGGCAAAGACTCAAGCAGCTTAATCCGCCTGCGCATGAGCGCGCACGACGCACACTACGGCGGTAATCTCGTCGACGGCGCGCGCATGCTCGCGTTGTTTGGTGATGTCGCAACGGAACTGCTCATCCGCATGGACGGCGACGAGGGCCTCTTCGTCGCCTACGATAAGGTCGAGTTCTTAGCGCCGGTGTTCGCGGGCGACTACATCGAGGCGCAAGGCCGGATAACAAAAGTCGGCAACACGTCGCGCACGATGGAATTCGAGGCGCGCAAAGTAATCGTTGCGCGACGTGATATCAGCGGGTCTTCCGCTGACTTCCTAGCCGACCCCATCTTTGTCTGCCGTGCGAAAGGTACGTGCGTTACGCCGAAAGAGCATAAACGCATTTAACGCAAACTCGGCGCCGGCTTGTACAAAGCACCTATCCGAGAAATAGCTCTTGTTTATCAAGTAGCTCAAGGCTAAGGAGTGGATTGTCGAGGGCGTCTCGAGATGATACCGTAACGATCCGTGTTAGCCCCTGTCCTGCCTCTACTGTTGTCCAATCGAGCGGAAATTCATCATGGTTTGGTTGCGTGCGAGTTTCGTAGACATATGGAAAATATTTTCGTAACGCTTCAAAGACCCAGGCTCTTCCCGGACGGCATCCCATTCCCGTGACCGACTGCGTGTAGTCATCGTGGAGCTCGGGAACCGGATTGATTTCACTTCCGGTGGCCGAGACGCACGTTTCGAGCAATAAGAGGCTAGTGCACCTCGCGGCCATTTCTCGAATCGCAGCTTCAGGATCTTCCAAGTGGTAGAGCAACCCATAACAATGGACGATGTCAAAAAGACCAAGTTCCGCCAACCTCCATGGATGATTCATGTCGACCACCGCGGTTCGAACGGCTGGGAATGTTGACCGAATTTTTTCCGTACACTCGGCACGTGCATCGGTTGCTACGACGTTACAATTTCGCTCGACGTAAAATGCGGTGTGATGTCCGGGGCCTGCTCCAACTTCAAGAACAGAACGCTTTTCCAGAGGTAGGCCCAGGCTCGCCAAATGATTAAGCCTAGCGCCATTGTGCCGGCGGTAATGCTCACTATAAAAGTTTGATAAGCCGGGCCCCTCCGTTGCCACGTTTGACTCTCGCAATAGCGAGGCCGACGTCTGCCCTTGGATTATTGCAAGGCGCTCGCGAGCCGCAATGTCCAGTTCCCGAATTACCTGCTCCTTCAGTATCAATTCCGCTTGGAGGTCGACTATGCGCTGTTGAAGTTCGAAGACGCGGTCGGTCGACTGGGGCGCGGCGGCAGATAGCGAAAGATCCGTGTACAGTTCGCTGAAAAGGTGTAGAATTGTACGTGCAACCTCGGGCCGAACGTGTCTATTGTCCGCCCCAAAAGGATTGGCAAACAGATGAAATGCGAGCTCATATGACGGAAAATAATAGTAGCGGCTGCGATTGCAAATTTCTGCATTCGAGAAAAACTCGTCCATCGCTGACTTCAGGATTGCCTTCGAGGCAACATTTGCAGTGACCGGCGATTGATCGCGGAATGTTGCCAAAAGTGGGATCGGTGAAAGCGTCAATATGAACTTCTTATCCGGCAAGAATGTTCGGGCTAGGCGATCAAATTCAAATAATGCCGCAAGTGTTTGAGCAACGGTTGAACTGCGAAATACATGGCGTTTAGGATCGTAGAGTCTCGAGGTAATCGGCCTCCACATCGGCTCGTTCGCCACTGCGTCGAACCAAACTTCCGAAAGGCCTAAGGTCACTACGATAACGTCAACTTCCACGAAGCTAGTGCGGATGTTTTCGCGTCGCTCTTCGGTCGCCTCGAAGTAGTTCTTGTCCTTGGTAAACCAAAGTGCAGATTCAGGAGTGAACTCGCCGAAGGCCCACCTAAGCTGCTGAACGACTACGAAGATGTTTTCGAACGTTTGCCCCAGCGAAAAAAGCAAACTTTCCGAGGATAAACCGTGCTTTTCAACTGGTAGCTGCCACCGGTTATAACCGCGCTCCGTGAGGAACTTGATGAAATATTCTGCGAAGCAACTTCCGAAAGCAAGAACTTTCGTATCTTCCTGAATGAATTTTTCTGAGGGCATCCATCCCTGGAGAATGTCTTGAGGACCCAGTGGCCGGTCGAGAGGATAGCGGTTGCAATGCTCGCCGACGAACCATTTATCGACCGCTTCAAAATCCAAATCCGCGGGGTCCTGTTTCCAGGTAGAAAGGTCGATTGGTTTCTCAGACACTTATTTACACCAACCGTTTGTGCGTACGGTTCTTCCAGAAGAACGTGTAGTAGCCGAACTGCAACAGTAACACCACGGCAAACGAAACCGGGTAGCCGATCCAGATTCCGTTTAAGCCCACCTTCTGCATAAAGATGTACGCCACGGGAACTTCGATCGCCCAGATCGCGAAGATGCCGTTGAGCGTCGGCCAGAGCACGGCCCCACTCGCGCGCATGATGCCCGAAATGACGGCCGAGTTGCCGAACAGCAGATAGCCCCACAGCGTTATCATCAGCAAACCGTGCGCTTTGCCCAGGGTGTCGGCATCGGTCAGGAACCAGCCCAAAATGTTCCATGCGAAGACGTAGCACAAAGCGACGAGGACGCCGACGATTGCGTACTGCAGGGCGACGGCGGAATGAATCACGTCCTTGAGTTTGTCGTTGCGCTCGGCGCCGATGCATTGCGAAGCGAAAATGGATCCCGCGATGCCGATGCTGATAGCCGGAAACTGCACGTACCCGACGACTTGATTGACCGCGCCGTACGCGGCCGTCGCGTGCGATCCGAAACGATTGACGAACGAGAGCACCGCAATCTCGGCGAGCGACACCATCACGACTTGCAAGCCGGTGGGCAAGCCGATCTTGATAATTTGCAGCGCGATCTTCGGATCGAATTTGAGGTCCTTGACGATCTCCCAATCCATCGCCAGCGGATTGCCCTTATTGCGCAAATGGATCATCATCCATACGAGACCGACCAGGTTGGCGATAATCATCGCGACGGCGGCCGCCACCACGCCCAGTTGCGGCATTCCAAGCCACCCGCGAATAAACACCGGCGTTAATCCGACGCCCAGCACCGTTGAAACGATCAGAAAATAGAACGGCGTCGTCGAGTCGCCCGTGCCGCGAATGAGCGTCGTATAGATGATGTAGACGAACAGCAGCGGCGATGCAACCAAAATAACACGAGCGTAGGCAATCGAATCGGCGATAATGTTGGCCGGCGTTCCCAAGAGCAGCAGCAGCCGGTCGACGAAAATCAGCCCCACGATCATGGCAAGAATCCCCAGAGCCAACCCCATGAATAGCGTTACGCCCGTGACTTCTTTCATCTTGTGAAAGTCGCGCGCGCCGTACGTCTGTCCGATCAACACGGTCGAACCGCTCGAGAGCCCGATCAAAAAAGAAAACAACAAAAAGAAAACGGGGAAGAATGCGGAGATCGCGGCCAGCTGGTCGACGCCCAAAAGGCGGCCGACGAAGATGCTATTGAACGTTTGGCCCGCCGATTGCAAAATGTTGCTCAGCATCAGCGGCACCAAGAACAGCGCCAGCGTTTGCCACATCGGGCGCGTATTTGAGAAAATATCGAAATGCGCGCGCGCCTTAGGCGGCCCGTCCTCTAAGAGCGCGTTGTCTTCTGTGACGTCCATGCGTTACTCGTTTGCGAGTAACGTATAAATCTCTTTGCGTGCTGCGTTTAGAATGTCGGCAATTTTTTTTACTGCGTCTGCATTTTCGCTGAGTTGCTCCGCCTGCTCGACCGCTCCGCGCAATTTGCGCCACGCATCCACAATCGGTGACGGTGCGTTCTGCTGCGCGTGCTCCGCGAAGGCTTCCTCGAAACCCGCGCCGTGCTCGCGCATATGCTCCACGCCTTTTTCGGTAATCACGTAGACGCGCTTGCCGTCCTCGTCACGGCTTTCGACCAGGCCCGCTTCTTCGAGTCCCGCAAGGGTGGGGTAGATTGAGCCCGGCCCGGGGCGCCAACCGCCGCCGCGCTCTTTGAATTCGCGCATGAAGTCGTAACCGTGGCGGGGGCCGCGGACGAGCATGCTGAGCAGTAAGAAGGGCATCAGGCCCCGCTTCATGCGGTGGTGCCGTCCCCCGCGATTGAAGCGAAAGAAGGGGCGATCTTCAAAATTCACATCACGATAGTAAATGATATATCGTTATTATGTCAATACCGCGTTGCCGAGGCTTGGGTCCGCCTCGTGCCAAATTGGCCGAAGATACGATGCGCCTTGATAAATTCATGAAAGTCTCGCGCCTCTCCAAACGCCGCTCCGAAGCCCACGAGGCACTCGAACACGGCCGGATTACGAAGGACGGCAAGGCGCTCAAGCCGGGCTATCAAGTCAAGGCCGGCGACGTCTTGGAGATCCACTATGCAACGCGATACGTCACCGTGCGCGTGCGGGAGGTTCCGCTTCGCATGACGCCGGGCGTCAAACCCGCCGATCTCTACGAAATCCAGAATCAGCGGCGCGACGAACCCTTAGAGTGGATCTAGGTGTCATCCTCGCTCTCGCAAGACACCAAGGACGCGCTCGCGCGCGAACTTCCCACCGCAAGCCACTGTCGAGCGGCGTTGTTGCGCGGGCTTGCGCTGTACGGATCCGGGCGGCGCGAAACGGTTTTTTCGACGCAACGCAACGCGATCGCGCGCCTCTTCTGGTCGCTGCTCGACGAGCGCAAAGCGCATCCGATTCGCAAAGTTGCGGGCACGCGGCTCTACCGCACGCCGTCCTACCACATCGATATTCCGCCCGCCCTGCAAGGTTCTGCGGCCAAGCCGCGATTGAAGTGCGACCGCATTATGGACGTGCGCGCCGCTTTTCTCGCGTGCGGTTCGCTCTCTGCCGCGGCCCACGGCTATCATCTTGAATTCGTTCTGCCCGACGAGGGCACGTCGCAACGCCTGCATTGGATGCTGCGCAGTTTGCTTGCCGAACCGAAGACGATCGTGCGCAAATCGCGGCCGGTTCTGTACTACAAAGACTTCGAAATGATTGCGGAATTGCTTTCCATCATCGGTGCCTTCGGCGCGATGCTGCACCTGGAAGACGTGCGCGCGCTCAAAGAAACGAAGAATCGCATTCATCGCCTCGTCAATACGGAAGCCGCAAATATGGATCGCGCAACGGCGGCCGCAGCGGCCGCCGTGCGCACGATTGCGTTTATTGAAGAACAGCACGGCTTGCGCAAACTGTCGCCGGCCTTGCGCGAGATCGCCGAACTGCGCCTCGAGCATCCCGAAGAAGCGCTGGCGGAACTGGGCGCGCGCTGCAATCCGCCGGCCACCAAATCCGCCGTCAACGGACGCTTCTTGGCGCTCGCCCGTTTAGCCGCGCGCCTGCGGGGCGGACCGGGTGGTTCGCCGCGCGGCAGGCGCAGGGTCCACGCGTCTGGCCCAGGTAAAGACTAGGGCCCCCTCGGGCTTGCCTTTTTCTCTCACAGGAGCGATCATGCGTATTGGAATCAACGGCTTCGGCCGCATCGGTAGAAATTTTGCCAAGGCCCTGATGGAACGCCATCCCAATATCGAGATCGCCGCCGTAAACGACCTAACCACCCCGGAGCAGTCGGCGCACCTTTTCAAATACGATTCCAACTACGGCACGTTCGAGGGCGAGGTGAAGGCCGGGGACGGCACGCTGAGCGTCAACGGCAAAACGATGAAAGTTCACGCCGAACGCGATCCGGCGAAGATTCCGTGGAGCGACCTCGGGGTTGACGTCGTCATCGAATCGACCGGCTTCTTTACGAGCGCCGACAAGGCGCGGGCCCACATCGACGGCGGGGGAGCGAAGAAAGTCATCATCTCGGCGCCCGCGAGCGGTGAAGATATTACGGTCGTACTCGGTGTGAACGACGGGATGTACGATCCGGACAAGCATCACATTATTTCCAACGCATCGTGCACGACGAACTGTTTGGCGACGGCCGTAAAGCCGATCGTCGACACCTTCGGATGGCAACGCGGATTCATGACGACGATCCACTCCTACACCAACGATCAAAACATTCTTGACGCGCCGCACAAGGATTTGCGCCGTGCCCGCAACGCCGCGACCAATATCATTCCAACCTCGACCGGCGCCGCTAAAGCGCTCTATCTCACGATTCCGGAAATCAAAGGCACGTTCGACGGGTTCGCTCTGCGCGTTCCGACGGCCACCGTGTCGATGATCTATCTGGTTGCGCAAACAAAAAAAGCGACGACCAAAGACGAACTCAACGCAGCGCTGCGTGCGGCCACGCAAAGCGGACCGCTCAAAGACATCATGACCTACACCGATGCGGAG
>JALZBM010000190.1 GCA_030947385.1 Vulcanimicrobiota bacterium | reverse complement strand
TCATCGGCCACAAATCGGCAGCACAGATCGACACCATGGTTGCGGCCGCAGGCTCGCATAAGAGCGGTATCATCGCAACGGTTGCCGGCGTCCTGATGCTGATCCTCGGCGCGTGCGGCTTGGTGCTGCAGTTACAAGATGCGCTCAATACGGTCTGGGATGTCGAGCCGGATCGTACAGCCGGCTTCATGGGGATGATTCGCGAAAGGCTGCTCTCGTTCGGTCTGATCCTGGGCCTGGGATTCTTGCTGTTCGTTTCATTGTTGATTAGTGCGGCGCTCTCCGCGCTCAATACCTATACCTCTACCCTGTTGCCGGCACTGGCTTTCGTGCTTCAGGTCGCGAACTTCGTGTTCGACCTTGCAATTCTCACCTCGTTCTTTGCGATGATTTTTAAATTCTTACCGCAAGCCCCCGTCAAATGGGGCGACGTTTGGGTGGGCGCCGCACTAACGGCGGCATTGTTCGTGATCGGGCAATTCTTACTCACGCTCTATCTTGGAAAGATGAACGCAAGCTCTCCATACGGCGACGCCGGTTCGATCATCGTCGTGTTGGTATGGGTGTACTATTCATCGCAATTACTGCTGTTCGGCGCGGAGTTTACGCGAGTATGGAGCGGCCGGCATCCGTTAGGACGCAGCGGGAGCTCGCTCGAAGGTACGCTCGAGCGGAACGACGCGCGTCCCGGACAAGCGGTCGTGTAGTTCGATTCGCGCAAACGGCCCGAGCACGAACGTCAAGATTCCCAGAGGAGACACGAGCGCCCGCCAGAGTGCCGTCCATATCGGTGGGCGCCCAAATCGCGGTGTCGTCACCTTTACGGCAAGCACCATCATACCAAGCGTTTGTCCCCCGAGGGCAATCAAAACGAACGAATAGATCATAAACTCCTGAGGAAACCCGGCAAACGTGAGGTTGACTAATGTGTTACCGTCTTGTGCGGTCGTTACGGCGCCGAAAAAACGCATCAACGGATTGGTCCACGTCCACTCACGCGTACCGGCATTGACCGTCTTCGGTGTGGCGGTGCCGGATTTTGTTCCTACGGCAGTTGTTTGCGCGGGCCGGTCGCGCACTTTTTCGTCGATCGAAACCGCGGCAATTTTGTCTTGAGCCCGAGATACCCGTTCCGCGGCACTCGGCGTGAGCGTGAAGATCGACCATACGACAAAGCAGTCGATCAACAATACGCCGATGCGCCGTCCGAACCCGGCGCAATCGGCCCGCATGACGCGGCCCGTGCGCGGAACGGGTGTAAATGCCGCGAGCGCGACGGGTTGTTTGGCAAACACATCTTCCCAATAGGCGTACAATGCGGAAGCACGGAACTGCCGTAGGCGCTCCATGCGGTTCGTCGCAAACGGTTGCGACGAGAGCCATTCGCCCATGTTGAGGACGGAGTCGCTGCCGAACGCATCGCGCTGCCTTGCAAACGCCTCGATATCGATTTCCCGTCCGAAATGATGGAACGTTGCAATCATGATTGCCCGGTAGGCGGCATCGAGATTCGCCGCGCAGAGCATTCCAAATCGGTCTGCGGTGTACTCGGTGCGCCGCAACCAGGCCCCGAAGACAATCGAGATGATCGCGTTCTCCCGGCCATTGACACTCAGCAGCGACGTGATGCGCGTGTGGCCCGCCGCAATATTTCCAAGTTCGCGTCCGATCATAAACTTCAGTTCGTCGGCTTCAAAGTGTTTGAGCCAGTGACTTGATATCACGAGGGAATACGGTTCGCCGAAACCCAGCGCTACGACAGGCGTTACTTGATCGTCGCGCACGAAGACGAGCGGCACGGGAATACCGATCATTTGTGCGCAGCGTTCGACCACCTCAAACACTTCCGGAAAATGCGCCTTGTGAATGAGCACGCTACTGCCGAGCAGCTGCCCGCGAGCGAGCGTCACGTAGATCATCGCCAAGACCGCCAGCAGAATGACGGTCGAGACGCCGGCGGATTCGTGGATAAAGGCGCCGGCAAAACTCAAAACGAGCGGGCCTAAGAGCAGCGTCAGCCAGAGGCTAAGCCATTCTCCCCGCGTCCGAAGGGATGTCTTCCCGCGAAAGTATTCGCGCATGCGCTTGCACTTTAGGGGATGACGGCAATTTGTCATGCCGAACCGGTGTCATGCAGCTGCGTCCGGCCCCGTGTCATGCTAGCTCGTTGAAGCACGGGGGAGCGCGTGTTTTCTCAGCGGCCCTTCGACGGGCTCAGGGTGACACCGGGTGGCGGCCCTTTTCGGCGGGCTCAGGCTGACACCGGGCGGTGGCCGTTCGACGGGCTCAGACTGACCCTTGGGAAGGGGGGGGTTGACAATGCGTGTCAATGTGTTATTGTACTAGTGTACTAGTACGACAGCATATCGAGTCTGTCGGACGGTCGCCGGCCAAAAGGCCAGAAATGAACCATCATGACGAACAAACTCTACCGCCCCGAACCCGCCGTCGCCACCGAATCCCGCCGCCCGATCACGCCGAGCGAACTCGGAAACAGCCGCCTGTTCTTAGGTTGGGGTCCCCGGGTCTAGCCCTCGATGCCGGCTATCTTTACGATCGACGCTCGCAGCGGCGTTCCGATCTACCTTCAACTGATCGAGCAGGTCAAGCGCTCCGTCGCCATCGGAGTGCTCGGCCCGGGAGAACAACTCCCGACCGTTAAAGCGCTCGCGCTTGACCTGACGATCAATCCCAACACCGTCGCACGCGCCTACCGCGATCTCGAGCGTGACGAAGTGATCGAAACGGCCGCCGGCCGCGGATCCTTCGTCCGCGATAATGGAGCCGCGACCACCGCGCGAAAGACGTTGAGCGACGTCGCGGTCGATTCGATCAGCAGCGCAGTGCGCGAAGCAAAGTCGTTCGGCTTGACGCGACCGGAAGTTCTTGAGCTCGTTCACACCGCCATCGATCGCTGGTTTCCAAAGGAAGATAAAGCATGAGCACGATCTCTATTCGCAATCTCACGAAGACGTACGGAACGTTTGTGGCCGTCAACAACTTTAGCGCCGAGATCGAGGCGGGCACCGTTTTCGGACTGCTCGGACCCAACGGCGCCGGCAAAACGACGACGTTTAAATGTATGCTTGGACTCGCCCAGCCCTCGTCCGGAGACGTACTCTTCGAAGGACATCCGCTCACGCCACCAGTGTTCGAGCGTCTGGCGTACGTACCAGAAAAGAGCGTGCTCTACGATTGGATGACGATCGGCGAGCATCTCGAGATGCAGCGGCGCGCATTCGCGCGCTTTAACGCTCCGCGCGCGAAAGAACTGCTAACGCTTTTCGACTTGGACGCAAAGAAACGGGTGCGCAAACTCTCAAAAGGTATGCGAACGGCTACGGCGCTTTGCCTTGCCTTCGCGAACGACCCGGACATTTTGGTGTTGGACGAACCGACGAGCGGCCTCGATCCAGTCAATCAACGCGCAGTCCTTAAGTTGATCATCGACGCATCGGCGCAAGGTAAAACGATCGTGTTCTCCTCGCATCAAATCGGTCAAGTGGAGCGGGCAGCCGAAAACATTGCCATCATGCAAAAAGGAAAACTGCTCGTCGGCGGATCCGTTGACGACCTCAAAGCCGGTTGGAAAATCGTCGAAGCAATCTTCGATAACGATCAGTTTTCTACCAACGGAATTGCGGGCGACCCGCGCGTGCACCGCATCGAGCGCACGGGCCGCATCCTGCGGCTCTCCGTGCACTCAAATAGTGAAGCGCTCGTGGACGAACTCACCAAGATGGGAGCAAACGCGCGCGCCGTCGATCTCAACTTGGAAGACATCTTTCTCAACGCCGTCGACCCGGCGACCGATACGACCGACCTGGTGGAGAAAGCCTGATGTATTACGTGGAGTTTTTGCGCGTTTTGCGAACGCTGCGGGTCTTCGGTCTCATACTCGGTGCGGTCTTGCTGTTTGCCCTGGCTTCGCGCCCCTTTTCACACGGCGACTTTGAGGGGCCGAGCACGATCGGCGGCGTCGATACGAATAGCGTAGCGATGCACAAGAATGCGGACGGTACCTCGAGCAAGACGTTTACCGGGAAGGACGGCCAGCGCGTCACGATGACGTGGGATAAGAATAATGTCGAGACAATCGTCGTCGATGAGGCCGCCGGCTCACACCGGGCGCGGCGTGCGCAAAGAATGCAATTCGGGCCCTTCAAAGTCGACTCGTCCCGCCACGGACGCCGCCACGTAATGCGGATGACGCACGATGCAAATATTCCGCTCTTCGTGCTGTTGCTCATCGCGTCCGGACCCGCAGCCATCCTCGCCACATTGTTCGGCCTGTCGCTGTCGCGCGAAAACGACGGCCACTTGGAACTGGCGTGGACCAAACCCATCTCACGCGAAAAGTATGCCCTAAGCGCGATGGTCGTCGACGTCGCGGGAATTCTGGCAGCGGGTGCCGCCGGATTGCTGCTCATTCTTGTGGTGCTTGCGCTTTACGGTGGTCTGCAATACGTTCGGATAAATCCGCATCTGCCCGAAACGCTGGCCTTCAGCGTATTCTTCGCGCTGAGCTTCTATGGCATCGTGCTTGCAGCAACGTCCTCCATGCGCCGTGGTTCGCTCGCGCTCGCGATCCTCTGGCCCGGCGCGCTTATTCTACCCGGTTTGGTGCACGTGCAATGGATGTCGCTGGGCGCCGCTGCCAGGGCGTTAAACACGATAAATCCCGTTGCGTACTTTTATGCTTACGCATCCTCAACCGACGCTACGCACGCCTTTACGCTGCTCCCGAACGGGCTCGCCCTGCAGATTCTTGCTCCGCTCGCGCTATTTGTCATCGGCGCGGCTCTCTCGCTCGCCCAATGGCGTAGATTGGAAGCCTAATGTATTACGTCGAACTGCTACGCGTCTTTCGTGCACTGCGAATCGTCGTCCTCATCATGCTTGCGATGCCGGCGATTGCGTTTGTCGTGCGCGTAGAAGCCGGTCCGCACTGGTCGGCGGCGGTCGAAGG
>JALZBM010000189.1 GCA_030947385.1 Vulcanimicrobiota bacterium | reverse complement strand
GGCGCCGGAATCTTCAAATGCGCGAATGTTACGTTTGGCAAGGTTCCGGCCGCCCGGCATGTCGCCCGCATGCACGGTGATGGCGCCGCAGCACCCTTGATTCGAAGGAATGACGACGTTGCAACCGGCGCGGCGCAGCATGCGCACCGTCGCGTCGTTCACGCCCGCAAACGCAAGCGGCATGATACAGCCGGCGTGCATGAAGGCGGTCTTCGTGGCGCCGGGCGTTTGCAGTTGTTGATCGCGGGCAGAGAAGAAGTGCGGCGAAACGGGCGGCGCCATCGCTTCGAGTTCCGTGAGTTTGAGTGCGCGCAGGATGCCGGTCGCGCGCACGGCGGCTTGTAAGCCGGAGCGCTGATAAAAGCGTAACAGTGTTGCGAGCGCGCGCATCGCCCCGAGGTGACGAAAGAGATAAAGGAACACCGGCGGGCGCGGGGCACTTGCCCGCTGGATCTGCGTACGTGCCGTTTCGACGAGCTGCCCGTAGTGAACGCCCGACGGACACACAGCTTCGCACGCGCGGCAATCCAAACACTCGGACATTTGATGCACGAAGCCGGGACTCAAAAGGTCCAACTGCCCCTCGCCGACCGCCTTGATGAGACTTATCCGGCCGCGCGGCCCCGAGGTTTCGGTTAACGTTTCCAGGTAGGTTGGACAGGTAGGCAGACACAAACCGCACCGGATGCATTGATTGTAGATAGAGTCCGAGGGCACGTCCGGCCCGGTAAATCCGCGTAGAGCTGGTTGCGTCATTGCTTGTAGGGGTCCGTTTCCCGTTCTGTGCGAATGTGTCATGCATTCCGCTTTGGAGGTTTTTTCGTTGGCTGAGGTAGTTTCAGGCGAATACGTGCTCGGCGCGGAGCCCGAACTCAAAACATACGTGCGCGCCGTCCTCGAGAAGGTCGGCGTGCAGGCTTCCTCGGCGGCAACGGTGGCCGACGTTTTGGTTGCAGCCGACCTGCGCGGCATCGAGTCGCACGGCGTTGCGCGGCTGGAATCCTATTACGTGAGCCGCATTCGTGCGGGCAAACTCAAAGCCGATCCGAATTACAACATCGTTCGCGAGACGCAAACGTCCGTCGTCTACGACGCCGATAACGGCCTGGGCCATCCGGTCGGAAAAATGGCGATGGAAAAAGTCATTGAGAAGGCGCAAAAACACGGGTCCGCTTTCGGAGCGGTGCGTAACTCCAATCATTTCGGCATCGCGGGGTATTACGCAATGCTTGCGCTCCCGCACGATATGATCGGCATGGCCTCGACGAATTCCGTTCGTTACGGCGCGCCGACTTTCGGTAAAGATATCATGCTGGGCACCAATCCGCTGGCGTATGCGATTCCAGCGGATAAAGAACCGCCCTTTGTGCTGGACTTTGCAACCACCACCGTGCCGCGCGGCAAACTCGAAGTCTATCAGCGCAAAGAAAAGGAACTGAACGCGGGCTGGGCCATCGATGCGCAAGGTCATCCTACGCAGTCGCCGGCCGAAGCGCTCAAAGGCGCGCTGCTTCCGCTCGGCGGTTTCGGCGTCGATAACGGCGGACACAAGGGCTACGGACTTGGATTGCTCGTCGATATTTTGTGCGGCGTTTTGAGCGGCGGCGCGTTCGGCAACGGCTTGCCGCTCCCGAGTAGTGGACCGCAACCAGGCGCCATCTCACATTGGTTTGGCGCATTCCGGGTGGACGGTTTTCGCGACGTTGTACAATTTCGCGCCGATATGGATAAGGAATTGCGTAATTTCAAAGAGAGCGCGAAGTCGCCGGGGGCCGACCGCATTTACGTGGCGGGTGAAATCGAGCATGAAAAGACGCTCTTTAACCGCGAACATGGCGTCCCGGTTCACCACAAGGTTTGGGACGGATTGCAAAAGCTGGGCGCCGAGTTGGGCATACCTTTACACGCAAAGGCGTAAGCCGGCATGGACGATAGAGAGGTTGGGGGTGGCGGCCCAGAACCGGAGGGCGAGATGGTTCACGTCAACGTCGCCTCACCCGCAGGATCCTACACGGTCGGAAGCACCTCGTTCTTTCGGTATATCGTGCGTTTAGGCGAAATGGGATTGCACCTTGGTGCGTCCGACCGGGAATCGGTCGAAATGCTCGCAAATATTCCGCACGCGTTTTTCGATGACGGCGTCGCATCCGGAAACGGCTGGCGAATCGTGCCGCCGGTTTCGATGGAAGATTGGCCCGTGATGGAAGCAACACCGCAGCGTTTGCGCAGCGCTTTGCAAACCGCGCGCCGCTTATTGTGGGAAAATGCCGCACCCGTCGGCGTGAGCGCCGGCGACATCGTCATGATCGAAGAAGAACTCGATCACGTTTTCGGCATTCTGCAGCGCGCCGAAGCGGCCGGATTCCCCGTCAACATCAGCTACGTCTCCTAATATCGTGCAACTCGGTCAGCGGTGAACAGTGTCACCCTGAGCCCGTCGAACGGTCGTCGTCCGTAAAAGCTACGGCAAGACCATGAAGAAATTCTGAAACCCTGATCTACAAGGAAGTGTTAGACCGCCCTGTGCTCAGCTTGCGTCGTCTGGATTGAGCGCGTCGCGGTGCGCCGCGTCCATCGTATCGAGGACTGATTTCGGATCGGCCGGGGTCGTCATCGCGCCGGTCTCTTCGTGGGTAGGATTCGAAAGGAGCGGATGTTCGGAGCGGATGCGCTCGACGAGTTCGATGATTTTGGCGATCTTCGTTTCCGACAGAAGTGCGATCTGCAGCGTGAGTTGAGCGCGTCTTTCATCGAGGGCGTTCTGCCGGTTCGCCGTCGTTAGAATGAAGAAGGTCATAACCACTGCCAGCCCCGTTGTGCAGCCTTGCAACCAGAAAAATGGCGGCGGATCTACGGCGCGGTGCCCGTGCGCGATCGTGGACAGGTTGTAGCCGACCCATAACGCCATGGCGCCCAGGACGAAGAAGACGGACCACGGTTTTCCCAAGCGCGACGTTACCCATTCGATTCCAATTTGAGATGTCGGCAGGGACGTATAGTGTTCGGCGTGGATGTCGGCGATGGAATCGATCGTATTTTGGATCGCTTCGTCGGCGGCCCTCTCGCGAGGATTAGCAGCCACGTCGGCTAGACGGCCTGTGGGGGAGTAACGGGCTCGGGATTGATGAGCGACGTTAAGACGTGATCGCGCCATGCACCATTGATGTAAAGGTACGATTGTGCGGACCCGTCGATGACGAAGCCGAGCCGCGCAAGTACGGCGGCGCTGCGGTTGTTGTGCGGCATATAGTTAGCCATGATTCGGTGAACCTTAACGGTTGCGAACATATACTGGATTGCGCCCTCGAGCGCTTCGGTCATAATGCCTTTTCCTTGCGATGACTCTGCCAGGGCGTACCCGAGATAGCAGGCCTGAAACAGGCCTCGCACCACTTCGGAAAAATTGCAGTAGCCAAGCAGCGGTCCTTGCAGCCCGGCGTCACGCCAGAAGATTCCGAAGCTATACGCGCGATCGGCTGCAAACGCTTGGCGCCTGCGATCGAGCGAGCCTTGCCAAAAATCCACGGCGAATTCTCGCTTGAAGAACGGTCCCTGCCATGGCTCTAGAAAGGCCGCATTCTCGCGGCAAAACTGCGCGTAGCGCGGCGCGGCTTCGCTGCCGGGCACGGTAACTAGAAGGCGGTCCGTTAGCAGCAGGGGCGCGTCCATCATGCGGTCAGTCACGTGCGGCTGCGTTCCAAGCATCAAACCCTCTCGAAGAATAGGGGGATGGCTTCTATGAAAACACGTCTCTTCACCATCGAGAAGGATGCAGGCGATAGCTAATGGGCACACCTTTTCGCGCCGATGGCATCGTCCACGAGATGCCATCCGGCTATAAGGCAGAGATGCTATTCGTGATTTCGAACGCAACCTCCGAGTCACGATCCTATTCGTTATAAGTGGTTTCATCATTACGCGACTGCTGCTCGTTTTCATGCGCCCGGAATAGCTACTTTGCCTCGGCGAGAACTCCCACTTAGGCGTCCTGGTTGCGAATGCGGACGAGTACGTCATCGAGGGGTTTCTTTTTCACGCGTGGGACCCGTGCATCATCGGCGGCATAGCCAATGGGAATAACCACGTAGGCTCTCTCGTTGTCCGGTCGACCAAGGATCTCGCCTAAGAATCGCATCGGGTTGGGGGTGTGCGTCAAGGTCGACAGGCCCGCCAGCGTCAAGCTTGCAAGGAAAAAACCGACGGCGATTCCCACGGACTCGCTCACGTAATAGTGCTTGATTTTGCGAGGCTCTTCACCGGAAACGCCGGCGCGATATCCGTACACTTGCGCAAAAACAACGGCGACAAACGGCGCTGTGGTGATGTGTTCTTTGTGCCAGTCGGTGCCAAGGGGGGCAAGAGCGTCGAGCCATTCCTCGCTCGCGCGCCGCTCGTACGTCTCCCATTCTTCACGCTCGATCGCCTCACGCAAAAGCGCTTTCGTTGTAGCGTCTTCAATCAGGACGAAGGTCCAGGGTTGTTGGTTTGCTCCGCTCGGCGCAAGTGCGGCGGCCTGTACGGCGTTCTCAATGAGTTCCCATGAAACGGGTTCGCCGGAGTAGTTTCGAATCGTGCGCCTGCTGCGCATCTCGGCAAAAAACCGGCGCGACTCATGAAGTGCCGCATCGATCTCTTTTCGCATAACGGGGGCAGGCTCCATCGGCGCTGCTTTGGCACGTTCAAGATACGCGGCCAACCGCGCGGAAATGCAACGAGACCTTTCCGACTCTTTCATTGGGAATTGATCCCGCTTGCGAAGAGTAATTTATGCCCCAAGCCCGAGGACACGCACGGCCCGATTAGCACTGGCTGCACAGTCATCATTGCGTCTATTTCTCCGACGGTAAGGCCACCTAGTGAACTCATGTTTGCGAATTGCCCATTGCCCATTGCTAGACAGCAACGTTTCACCTAGGCTCACCGCCGGCCTTGCATCGCGATCCGTTCGACCGGATTATCATCTGCCCGGCGATCGAA
>JALZBM010000188.1 GCA_030947385.1 Vulcanimicrobiota bacterium | reverse complement strand
CCGCTGGATCTTATGATACAGCGGCTAAATGTCCAGTCTAATTTTTGCGCTCCTACGGCCAGACGGGTGGAGTTGTATTCGGATCACTGAAACCTCTTGGATCTTGTGGGAATTCGATTTCGCCGGTTGCTTGAGCCTCCGGGTTAAAAAATCTAACATAGTCTCCGCCAAACCATTGGATAAATGAGTTCTTAGCAAAATATGGAGGCCCGCCCGAGAATGCTTGCGGCACTAGTGACGAAGGGCAGTCGGCACCTCCGCTAATTCCAACATTGCTAGTCGTAAGGTAACCAAATGGATTTCGCGGATCCGTGAGTCCCGCGTGATACGCTGGATTGACCGACATTTGAACTATCGATCGGCTGTTCTCCGACAGCCATTCATCTTCGACCACTTCTGGCACGAAATTCGATGAACGCAACGCGTTAAACGATGTAAAACATGGCACTTCTGTGTTAGTGTCAAGCGTCAATAGGCGATAGCTCCCATTAGTTTCGGTCGCTGATGGCGTTACGAGTGGAATTGGCGGCAGCGTTGGCGCCTTTAACGCTTGAGCACCGCCGGCCAACGTGATGTTGTCGTGAATGGTCGGGCGCGTCGTATCGCTCGACGCGTTGCTCCCGATGTAGAGCAGATAATGACCGTTCGGTGCGGTGAACGAAAACGAACCGTCCGGCGCTGTCGTGCCCTCCGGAATCGGCGCCGCTCCCGCGATCCACGGAGCCAATGCAACATTTACTCCGCCGAGCGGCGCGCCACTCGGGTCGTCGACGAGTCTGCCGGAAGCGGTCGTTGTCAAATTAGCGCTTGCAGTCGGGCTCGGACTCGGGGAAACGTACGGCGGCGTTATGCCTCCGCCGGCGCCGCCTCCTCCGCCGCCGCAGGCCGCCAACAGCGCAGTGGCCGCGAGCGCTGGAAAAAATACCGCAGTTCGAAAATGCACGTATCGTATTCTCCACAGGGAAGGCAGCAAGGACACCCAAACGAGCCGCATCCCACACCCGGCACGCTTACTTTTATTTTCGGCAAGCTTCGAAAATCTCTTAAGCCGCCCGCGGGCGCCGACGGGCAGGTAATTTGAGAATTGCTCTCAAATCATGAATTGTGCGCCAATCAATTGAGCTTCCGGAGAAGCGTTATGCAACTCGTTCGCGGTCGGCGATCAGTCAATTGTTGGCACGAGAGCAGCGCTATTTATCCGCCGCGGCCATCCACCGCATGCTCAAAGCGCGAAAAGTTCCGGTCTCCCTCGCTACGGTGTACCGGACGCTCGATCTTCTCGTTTCCACCGGTTCGGTTTCGGCACGAACCGAGGACGGCGGTGAAAGCACGTTCGTGTATTGCACCGGCCGGCATCACCATCACGCAATCTGCAACCGGTGCGGCCGGGTCGAAGAGATCGGATGCGCGCCCGTCACGCCCATTGCAAAGGAACTCATGACGCAATACTCGTTCGAACTCGGCGCTCACTCCATGGAATTTTACGGGAAATGTGCACGATGCCGGTAACGCTTCGCTCTTCGCGAAATATTTTTTGCCTCACTATCGTCGCAGTACTTTCGGCTTGCGGCCCCGCGCCGAGTCCGTCATCCAAAATTCAAGCTGTCGGTGCTGAGAACTTTTACGCGGATGTCATCTCGCAAATCGGCGGATCGCATGTGGATGTCCGCTCGGTGCTCAGCAACCCCAATACGGACCCGCACACCTATGAATCCAACACGACGGATGCTTCTGCAGTCGGCTCCGCCGACCTCATCGTGCAAAACGGCATGGGTTACGACGCATTTATGCAAAAACTGGAAGCCGCATCGCCCCGCGCGCAACGCGTCGTGATCGATGTGGCTACCGTCTTCGGCAGGCACGCGGGCGAAAATCCGCATCTGTGGTATCTCCCGGATACGATGCCAAAGATTGCCGGCCTCCTTGCGGCCCGGTTCGAAAAACTCGATCCAACCCATGCGAGGGAGTACGAGTCGAACCGCGCGCGCTTCGTCGCTTCATTGAAGCCCTGGACGCGCGCCATTGAGTCCGCGAAACGCTCCTACTCAAAAACGCCCGTTGCTGTCACGGAGCCGGTCTTCAACTACGTCACGACGGCGATGGGGCTCGACGTTCGTACGCCGCTCTCGTTCCAACTGGCCGTCGAAGAGGGCAATGACCCCGCCCCTCAAGACGTCGCAACCGTGCGCGGACTTCTCTCCGATAGATCCGTCAAAGCATTCATCTACAATCAGCAAACGGTGGAACCGACGACCGCGCGACTCCTCGACCTCGCACGCAAAAACGCGCTGCCCATCGTCGGCGTGTACGAGACAATGCCCAAAGGGCTACATTATCAGCAGTGGATGAAAGCGGAAGTCGATGCGCTCACCGCTGCACTCAAATCCGGAAAATCTACGGAGCAAATCCACTGAGCGAAACCCTTGTCGTCAGCAACATCAGCATCGCATTCGGCGGACGCCAGATATTGCGTGACATCAATTTCTCGGCGGCCTCGGGAGAATTCATCGGCATCATCGGTTCAAACGGCGCGGGTAAGACCACGCTATTGCGTATCCTGCTCGGGCTCATCAAGCCCGATACCGGAACGGTAAAAATCCTCGATAAGCCGGTGCGCCGCGGAAGCACCTCGATCGGTTATGTAGCGCAGCGTACATCCGTCGATCCCGACTTGCCGCTTCGCGGACGCGACTTTGTCGCGTTTGGTCTGGACGGCGAGAAGTGGGGATTCGGCTTTCCATCTAAAGCTGCAACCGCTCGAGTGGACGACGCACTCAAAGCCGTTGGCGCGTCGCAATACGCGGACAAGCCCATCGGAAGGCTTTCGGGCGGCGAACAGCAGCGGCTCTTCATCGCGCAGGCGCTGTTGTCGAATCCAAAAATTCTCTTACTCGACGAACCGCTCTCCAATCTTGATATTGCAAGCGCGAGTGAGATCGTAAAACTGGTGAACGAGATCCGCCGCTCGCGGGGGGTTACCGTGCTGTTTGTCACCCACGATATCAACCCGCTCGTAGACGTCATGGATCGGGTTATCTATCTTGCAGCTGGACGCGCCGCGGTGGGCGCGGTTCGCGACGTCGTGCGCGAAGACGTTCTTTCCAAGTTGTACGGCTACCACGTCGACGTCATCCGCGCGGGCGAACGCGTGATCGTCTTGACGCCGTGATTGCGCGCATGCTGGCCGACCCGGGCGTGCTTCAAGCGCTGCTCGCTGGAATTGTGGTGGCGGTCCTCTGCGGCTTCGTCGGCGTGTTCGTCGTTATGCGCCGGCAGTCGTTCGCCGGCCATTCGATTACGGACGTCGGGTTTACCGGCGGCGCGGGTGCTCCACTTATCGGCACCGATCCGCTCTACGGATTGCTCGCGTTTTCGGTTCTGGGCGCGGTCGTTATGGCGCGCTTGGGTGACCGCATCCGCGAGCGCGACATCGCAACCGGCGTGGTGCTTACCGCCGCCCTTGGTATCGGCGCGCTCTTTCTCTACATTCAAACGCGCTTCGTCAGCGAGCCGGCCGCGCTGCTGTTCGGATCGATCTTTGCGATCCGGCCCGGCGTTTTAACGGCCACGTTGTATGTCGGTATTGCTTGTATGATCGCGTTGCTCGTGCTTTACCGGCCGCTGATATTTACTACGGTAAGCCCCGAAACGGCCGAGGCGCGCGGCGTGCCCGTCGGATTCATTAGCGCGGCGTTCCTGATCATTATGGCGATTGCGGTCGCCGAAGCCGCGCAGCTTGTCGGCGTGCTATTAACGACGGCCCTGCTCATCGGTCCGGCAAGCGCAGCGATGAGTTTTACCCGGCGTGTCGCAACCTCGATCTTTGCAGCCGTCGCGCTCGGAATCGCGCAGATGGTACTGAGCATCTTCTTGGCCTATGCGAGCTTTACGTGGCCGCCCGGCGGAAAGGGCTGGCCGGTCAGTTTTTTTGTGGGCGTGCTCGCGCTCGTAACGTTCGTTGCCGCCCGAGCCTTTAGCGCGCCCGCGCGGCGCCGCGCGCGATGATTCTTCTTCCCTACATGCAAAACGCGCTGCTGGTCGGCGCGATCGTGTCGATCGTTGCGGGGGTCATTGGCTTCTTTGTTGTTTTGCGCGGCGCAAGCTTTGCCACGCATGCGCTCGCGCAAGTGGGGTTTGCCGGTGCCGCGGGCGCGGTGCTCCTGGGTATAGATCCAATTTTCGGACTGCTCGGTTTTTCGTTGCTGGGCGCGGGCGGCATGGGCGCGCTCAGCACTCGCAGCGGCGGCCGCGATGCAATTATCGCACTCGTTATGACGGCCGCCCTCGGCACCGGCGCGCTTTTTTTGGTGCTGAACCGAACGTATGCGACGGACGCGTTTAGTCTGTTGTTCGGAACGATCGTCGGAATCAGCCGCCTGCAGGTGCTTGAAACCGCGGCCCTAGCACTGCTCTCGCTTGTTGCGATCGGCGCAATTTACCGTCCGCTGCTGTTCGCCACCGTAAGTCCGGAAGCAGCGCGTGCACGCAGCGTTCCCATGCAGCGCCTTGATGTCGTGTTCCTCATGTGCATCGCACTTGCCGCAAGCACGACGATTCCAACTGTCGGAACGCTGCTGATTTTTTCGCTTATGGTCGCACCTCCGGCCGCCGCCGCACTTCTTACAGACCGTCCGTGGATTGCCATCGCCGCCGGAATCGGTCTCAATCTCGCGTGCTGCTGGGGAGGCATCGTGGTCGCGTACACCTCGGGCTTGCCGGTGGGCTTTCTCATTGCGAGCTTCGCTGCGATCGTTTATGTTGCGGCGCGAGTCTACACGACTTTTAAAGCGCCGTGATCGTCGCAGTGATCGCCGTGATCGTGATGCAAATGTCCGTCCACTAAATAGTCGACGTGATCTTCGTGCGGAACCGAGCGGTGGCCGCAATACGGGCTATGCTCGTGCGATTTCATGTGCGTCGAGCAGTCGTGGCCGCCGCATTGCGCCGGTGTCGTATCGGTCGCGGCCAGAACGTGCTCGTCGATGTGATCCTCGTGCAC
>JALZBM010000044.1 GCA_030947385.1 Vulcanimicrobiota bacterium | reverse complement strand
CGAACGCGATATCCGCTTGCGCGTTATCGTTTTTGGCAAACTTCGGGTTTCCCATGTTCACGCGCACGCCGTACTCCGGGGATTGCGAAACGACGCTCGTTTGGATGACGCCCGCCAATGTCTCGACCTGCAGATCCGCGGGACCGCCGCTCTCCCGCATGTAGGCCGCTACACAGCGCACGCCGTTCCCGCACATCTCCGCCTCCGAGCCGTCCGGATTGAAGATGCGCATACGCACGTCCCCAAGCGTGGACGGCAACACGACCAACACGCCGTCCGCACCAATGCCGCTTCGGCGGTCGCAGACGGATTTCGCAAAGGCGGGGAAATCGGAAATGCGTTCGGTGCGCTCGTCAACGAGGACGAAGTCGTTGCGCGTGCCGTGCATCTTCGTCACGGGCACTAGGAACATCAGGGCGTCGGCGCCTCGGGACTTTCCGGCTCGCCGTCGTTGGTGAATGCGTTTTGCGGAGAAACGGTGGAAACGGCGTGTTTGTAGATCAGATGCGTCTTGCGTTCGTACTCGAGCAAAATCGTAAACGAGTCGAAGCCTTTGACGATCCCGCGTAATTGAAAGCCATTGACAAGGTAGATGGTCACGGGAACACCTTGCCGCTTGATTTCGGCAAGATAACCGTCTTGCAACGGGAGCGCACGTTGTGCGCCGGCGCTTGACATGTGGCTGCGGTTCATGCCCACCCTAGCTTTTCCCTTGCTATCGCGCTCAACCGTTCGAAAGCTTCACTCGAACTCAGCCACGTCGTATCGGCTTCGGAGCGAAACCAGGTGACTTGGCGTTTTGCATAACGGCGCGTTGCCCGCACCAACAACGTGCGCAATTCCGCGCGGCTCGTCCAGCCGCGTAGAAATGCGTTTGCTGCAGGATAACCGACGGCACTCGAAGCCGTTGCGTTATTTCCGATTCGCTCCGCCTCGTCGAGGAAACCACGATCGAGCATTGCGTCCGCGCGCGCAGCGATGCGCTCGTTCAAAAGGTCTGCGTCCAGATTCACAAAAACTTTTGCGAATGGAATTCCACTGGAACGCAGCGACGGCACTTCCTGCGTTCGCAAAACCGCATGCGGCGGTGCGAGCGCAATTTCAAGTGCCCGCAAAACGCGGTAGCCGTCCTGCGGCGCAACTTCCGCCGCGCGGCGCGGATCGCGCACGCGCAACCATTCGTAAAGAAAGCTCAGGTCGTGAACGCGTGCTTCATATGCCAGCCGTTCGCGAAGCAATGGATCGTACTGCGCCGCAAGATCCACCCCACCCGTTAAGGCTCGAATATAAAATCCCGTACCCCCAACCACGATGGCCCGTTTGCCGCGGGCATGGATGTCCAGTACCGCGTGCGTTGCATCGGCGCTGAAGCGCGCGGCAGAATACCGTTCCCACGGATCCAGAAAGCCGATCAGATGATGACGCGCAATACCGAGCTGCGCGGGGGACGGCGCGGCGGTTCCCACCGGCATCCCGCGATAAATCTGGCGAGAATCCGCGCCGACGATCTCGGCATCGAATGTTTGCGCCAACCGAATCGCAAGCTCGGTTTTTCCGGAGGCAGTCGGACCGGCCACGAGGAGTACACCGCAGGGCGCGTTCATATTTAAATTCGTTTGAAGAGGCGCGCGATCGCGTCCGGGTCAAGACGCACGATCGTCGGCCGGCCGTGCGGACAGTGCATGGGATTCTCGCAATTCATCAAGCGCTCGACCAGGGACGTCATTTCCGCGAATTCCAGACGCTCGCCGGCGCGCGTTACCGAGTGGCAGGCAAGCGAAGCCCAGACGCGCTCGCGTACGTCACGTTGCTTGGGATCCTCACTCAAGTCTTCAAGGAAGCCCGCCAGATCGAACGACCTTGAGCCGTAGCCCGCAGGCGTAGCGGTAATTCGGTAGGACCGTTCGCCGAAGTGTTCGATCTGCAACCCGCCTTCACCAAGTATTTCCAGAACGCGCTCGAGCGCCGCACTCTGCGAGGCCGAAAGTTCCACCGTATGCGCGACGAGCATCGGTTCGCTGGGCGCACGGTCCTGCGAAGCGGCGACGATTCTTTCGTAAGCAATGCGCTCGTGGGCGGCGTGCTGATCGACGAGCATCAAGCCTTGCCCATCGGTTCCTAAAATGTAGGTCGCGTCGAGTTGGGCCAGAACGCGTAAGCGCGCGCCGCCGCCGAACTCTTCGGGATGTTGGTGACTGCCAAGCGCGTCGCCGAAAAGCGACTGCAGATGCGGCAAGCCCGCGTCCCTACCGCCCGGACCAAGTGAAACGGCATCCCGAAACGAAGAAGTGGCGCGTGCGTGCAGCGTCGTTGAAATTGCACGGCGCACCGCATCGAACACTTGATGGCTAAAACGCAAGCGCACGTCGCTCTTGGTCGGATGCACGTTGGGATCGACGTGTTCCGGCGGCAACTGCAAAAAAAGCACGCCGAACGGCTGACGGCCGATCATGGCAAACGTTGAGTAGCCTGCGGTCCAGGCGCCAGACAAAAGCGAACTGCGCAACAAGCGGCCGTTTACAAACAGCAACTGCATCCGCCGGTCGGCGCGGTCCGTGCCCGGATTGCTGATGTAACCGCTCAACGTTCCCGCAAGGCCAGCGGCGGCGCCGGCGTCAAGCGGCACCAGCGCGCTCGCGGCATCTTTTCCAAATACGGCGGCTAAACGCGCCGCCGCATCGCGCGAGGGCGGCAACGACCAAGTCTGCTTTCCGTCGTGCGTGAGCGAAAACGCAATCTGCGGATAGGCCAGGGCGAAGGTGGAAAGCCACGCTGAAATGCGGTTAAATTCCGCCGTATGCGAACGCAAGTATTCGCGTCGAACGGGAAGGTTTTCAAAGAGCGCCTCAGCACTCACGGTCGTACCAACCGGTGCGGGCGTCGGTTCGACGGAGCCGATTTCTTCGGCGTGTGCGTCAACGCGAGCGCCCACTTGGTCGCCAAGCGTTCGCGAAATAATCCGCACGCGCGCAACGGATGCGATGCTCGCGAGGCCCTCGCCCCGAAATCCGAGCGTGCCGACGGATTCCAAATCGTGCGACTGTGCGAGCTTGCTCGTCGTATGACGGCGTGCGGCAAGCGGCAACTGCGAATGCGGAATGCCGCGACCGTCGTCGGTCACCTCGATACGCTGCAGGCCACCTTGTTCGATTGCAACGCTTACGCGAGTAGCGCCGGCATCGACGGCATTCTCGACCAACTCTTTGACAACGGAAAGCGGGCGTTCCACCACTTCTCCGGCCGCGATCTGTCCGATGGTGACCGGATCTAAAACGTTAATCAAAGGCCGAGTAAATTGAGCTGGCGTTCGACGTCCGGCGATTTTTGAAGCCGCTTCTTGAGCGGAACTTGTTCTTCCAAATCCGGCCGCCCCGAGAGCACATCTGAAATTTCTTGAGCGCGCTCGATGACGGCGCCGGGCAGGCCGGCCATACGCGCTACTTCGATACCGAAGGAGCGCGAAGAGCTGCCCGGTAACACGCGATGGGAAAAGACGGGCGCACCGTTCTTGCTCGTGTTTTCAACCGCGGTAATATGAAAGTTCGCAACGGTTTTCCAGTGCGCGGCGAGCGTCACGAGTTCGTGAAAGTGCGTCGCAAACAAGACCATCGGCGCATGCTCGTCAAGACCCAGCAGAAACTCGCACACCGCCTGCGCGATGGACAGACCATCGATCGTGCCGGTACCGCGCCCAACTTCGTCGATCAGCAGCAAACTGCGGTGCGTCGAGCGGCGCAAGATTGCGGCGGTTTCAGCCATCTCCAGATAAAAGGTCGACTGCCCCGATGCGAGATCGTCGCCGGCTCCGATGCGAGTAAATATGCGGTCGACGATGCCCAAGTTCGCACTTTTCGCGGGAACGAACGATCCGATTTGCGCCATGATCACGAGCAGCGCCGCCTGCCGCAAGTACGTCGACTTACCACCCATATTGGGACCGGTAAGGAGGATGAAGCGCTGTTCGCTTTCGTTGAGCGCGAGATCGTTGGGAACGAAGTTCTTGCGTAAGATCGCTTCCATGACGGGATGCCGGCCGTCCGTAATCGCGACCCGGCTTTCCTCGCCGAAGCGCGGGCGCACGTAGCCGCGCTCCGCCGCACATTGGCCGAGCGAGCAAAACACGTCGAGCTGCGCCAGGGCGTCCGCCGTTGCAAGCAATTCTTCGACCCGGGACGCGATGCGCTCGACGAGTTGCTCGAAGAGCGCGCGCTCCAAGCGCAGTTGTCGCGCCTGCGCCGTCGATATAGCGATCTCCAGCTCTTTGAGTTCCGGTGTAATAAAGCGTTCGCCGTTTGCGAGGGTCTGTTTGCGAACGTAATCGGCGGGAACCCCGCAGAGGTTGTTCTTCGATATTTCGATCGCGTATCCGTATGCACTTGCATACTTGACCTTCAACGATTTGATGCCGGTTCGTTCGCGTTCGCGCTCTTCGAGTTCGTTTAGCCTCGTGCGCGCATCCGTGCGGAGCGAAACGCATTCGGCAAGCTCGGGATTGGACTCTGGACGGATAACGCCGCCATCGAGGAGCTGCGCGGGCGGATCGTCGACGAGTTGAGCTTGTAAATCGGCCAGCAGATCCTCGAACGTTCCGACGCGTGCGATGCACGAAGCAAGCGCGGCCGGCGTAATCTGGGCGAGCGGCCGCATGACGTCGAGCGTGCGCCGCAGCGATGCGAGATCGCGTGGTAAAGCGCGCCGGAAGCGCACCTTCTGCGCGATGCGCTCGAGATCGAAACACCCGCGCAGCACTTCTTGGACGGACTGGCGCCGGACGTGTTCGCCGATCAGTGCTTCGATGCAATTCGACCGGCTTTCGATCGCGCGCCCATCGACGAGCGGCGCGAGAATCCAGCGTGCGAGCATTCGCGAACCCATCGAGGTCGCGCACTTATCGAGCGTTGCGAGCAGCGTGGCTTTGGGGTTGGCTCCAAGCGCTTTGGTTAGCTCCAAATTTTTGCGCGTTTGCGGGTCGAGTGCCAAGAACGTTTGCTGCCGGTAGAATTGCGGGGCATTGAGCGCTTCGCCGCTCGTTACACCGGTTTTGCGCACGAACGCCGTCAGTGCGTCGAGAGCGCGGTGGATCGCAAGGGATTCATCCAGTGAAAACCCCGCAATCGCGTTGCGTTCGCGCGTTTGAACCGCGGATAAGGTCGGCGCTGCCAAGCGCGCGCCTAAATTTTCCAGCGCGGCGCTCATCGTCGCACGTACGTCACCCGGAATGTCCGCCACGATCTCTGCCGGTCCGATGCGCCCAATTTCCGCGAGCAGTTCGTCGTACGCCTCATCGCCTTGCAACGCCGTAGCCGAACAGTGTCCCGTCGAGACATCCGCGTGGGCTAGCGCGAACGTTTCTCCGACCAGAGTTATGGCAGCAAGATAATTGTTCTGCTTCCCGTCAAGCAGGTGGTCTTCGATCAGCGTTCCCGGCGTGACGATGCGCACGACGTCGCGGCGTACGAGCTTGTTGGGTTGTGGAACCTCGAGCTGTTCTGCGAGCGCCACGATCCATCGTTGCGCGACTAGGCGCGCGAGGTATTGGGAAAGAGCGTGATGCGGCACGCCGGCCATAGCGACTCGTTTTCCGCCGCCGGCTTCTTTAGAAGTCAAGGCGATCGAAAGTGCGCGTGCCACCGTTTCGGCGTCCTCACCGTACGCTTCGTAGAAATCGCCGACGCGCGAGAGCAGAATGGCTTCGGGATGACGGGCCTTCATGCCGAAGTACTGCTCGAGCATCGGCGAGTACGTTGCGCTCACGCCTTAGCTGGCCGAAAGTGCGGCGTGGGAGACGAGGTCCAGGACGGGCACGTTTACTTGATTGCCGGCATCCGCTACGCGCGCCGCACGCCGCACGATCGTGCCGGTGCAGCCCCACACGTGCGCGCTTTGAATCCGGATATCGAGCCACGGCTCGGCAGCGTATAGCGCCTCGTCGTAGTCCTGCGGCATCGGAGCAACGACCGTGACGTTATCGCCACTTTTCGTCGCGAGTTTGCGGGCGTCTTTGCGCGAGGGACCCGTGATGAGGGTCCGGACGGTGGTACCGATTTTGCGATCGTGGTAGTTACGGCAAGCTTCGTTCTGCACGACGGCCAGCCGCCGCAGACGTTCCGAGGCTTCGAGCGCAGGGACTTGCTCCCACTTCGATGCCGGTGTGCCGCGGCGCGGCGAATAAATAAACATGAACGCCTGCGCGTACTGCATCTGCTTGCAATAATCGAGCGTCATTTGCAGATCGCGTTCCGATTCGCCGGGGAAGCCGACAATGATATCGGTCGTGATTGACCAATCGGGAAGGTAGCGCCGAATGAGCGCGACCTTCTCGTTGTAGGTCTGCAGCGTGTACTTGCGGTTCATGCGGCGCAAGACCCCGTCGCTCGCGGACTGCACCGGTAAATGCATGCGCGGGTTGAGCTGGGGAACGGCGGCCATGTCCGCGATAATCTTCTCACTGAAGTCTTTGGGATGCGGCGTAATAAACGTGAGGCGTTCCAGGCCGTCCAGTTGCGCGACCGCGCGCAGCAGATCCCCGAAGTCTTGTCCGCTCGACGCATCTTTGTAGGCGTTGACGGTTTGGCCGACCAGCGTGATCTCACGCGCGCCTTCGGCAATGCGCGCCGCTACTTCGGTCAGAATCTCGCCCACCGGCCGGTGATCGAACCGTCCGCGCACGTGCGGTACGATGCAAAACGTACAGTAGTAGGAGCACCCGCGCTGCACGGTAACATAGCCGCGCAAATGCGAAAATGCACCGGCCACGCAGTCGGCGCTGCCGCCGATCGTTTCAACGAGCGCCCGGTCTTCCGTATACTCCGTATCGTCAAACTCGCTGCGCCACGCGGTGATTGTGTCGCCGAGTGCAACGAGTTCGCTCGTGCCGAAAACGCCGTCGATGTGCGGCATCTTACGCTGCATGCTATCGCGGTCTTGTTCGGCCAGACACCCGGTGACGACCAGCTTAATATCCGGATCGCCCGCTTTGAGCAGTTTGTAATGCCCCATGCGGCCGTAAGCCCGGCGTTCGGCCGAATCGCGAACGGTGCACGTGTTCAGGACGACGACGTTGGCGCCTTCGGCCTTGGTTGCGACGCTATAACCCGCCGAGGCAGCCCGGTCCGCGATGTATTGCGAGTCCGCTTCATTCATCGCGCAGCCAAATGTCTCAATGTAAATACTGGCCATATCAGTGAAGGCAGGCAACTTCGATACCAGGCACCCCATTCCGCTTGCCCGAAAGTCGCTCGGGCACAATGAATACTGAAGATCTCGTCGCTCCGGAGCAGCTCGGCAGCCTGCGGCCGGCGACCGTCGCTATCGTGGGGCGGCCCAACGTCGGCAAGAGCTCACTTTTCAACCGGCTGATCGGCCAGCGTCTCGCAATTGTCGAAGACACACCCGGCGTCACGCGCGACCGGCTCTACGCCGTCGCGGAATGGCGTAACCGCACGTTTACGCTGGTGGACACGGCGGGTCTCGATCCGGATTTCGAAAAAGGCGATAGCATCGTTGCTTCCACCCAGCGCCAAGCGGAAGCCGCCGCACAAAACGCGGATGCAATCGTGTTCGTGGTCGATGCAACGGTGGGGCTTCATCCGCTCGATGACGACGTCGCCCACATTCTGCGCAAAACGCGCCGGCCGGTCATTCTGGTCGCCAATAAATGCGAATCGCCGAAAGTTGCAGCTGCGGTCGGCGGCGAGTTCGGGCGGCTTGGTCTCGGCGAGCCGTTTCAAATTTCCGCGATTCACGGCGAAGGTACGGGCGATCTGCTCGACGAGATTCTGGAGAGCATTCCCGAACAGTTGCCCAACGCAACGGACGAAGGCGAACTTTCCATTGCGCTCGTCGGGCAGCCGAACGTCGGCAAGAGTTCGCTGCTCAACGCCATGATCGGCGAGGAGCGCTCGATCGTCTCAAACGTGCCCGGCACGACTCGCGACGCCATCGATTCGCTCTTCGATTACAACGACCGCAAGATCCGAATCATCGATACCGCGGGCGTACGCAAAAAACCGAGCGCTCACGGCGCAATCGAGTACTACTCGGCACTGCGTTCGCTGCACGCAGTCGCACGGTGCGATATCGCGATCCTCATGATCGATTCCCTCAAAGGTATTCTCAACCAGGACCGGCGGCTGGCCGGCATGATTTTGGAAGAACGTAAGGGCATGATCATCTGCGCGAACAAGTGGGACCTCGCGCGCGAGCAGGGCGAGTACAGCCAAGCCGAACTCACCGAAGTCATTCATTCCCAAGTGCCGTTCGCCAAATTCGTGCCGGTGACGTTTCTCTCGGCGTTGACGAAGCGGCGCCTCGCGACGTTAATGCCGATCGTGATGAAGGTATCGAACAGCCTGGACCGCCACGTTCCGACCGCGCAGCTCAACTCGATCGTTCGCGATGCCACGCTCGCCCATCCCGCACCGTCGCGCGGCGGCAAGATGTTCAAAATTTTCTACTGCTCGCAACCCGCTTCGCATCCGCCGCTGTTTGTTTTTCACTGCAACGATCCGGAGATGATCGCGCCGTCGTACCGCCGCTTTCTCGAAAACGTCATCCGGCAAAACTTCGATTTTGAGGGCGTTCCGCTGGGAATGGAATTCCGCGCCCGCACGCGCTCCCAAGACGACGGCTAAGGTGGTCGTCGTCTTCATTATCGCCGCGATCGTGGCGTTTTTCATCGGATCCGTCCCGTTCGGTTATGTGATCGGACGGCTCTTTTACGGGTTCGACATTCGAACGATGGGGAGCGGGAACATCGGCGCTGCAAATGCCCTGCGAACCATGGGCAAAGAAGGCGCAATTGCCGTCTTGCTGCTCGATGTCGTCAAGGGGTTCGCGCCGGTACTCGCTGCAAAGCTGCTCGGAATGGAGCCTTGGCCCGTTGCGATCGTGGCGGCGGCAGCCGTATTGGGCCACTGTTTTTCGCCGTGGCTGAACTGGAAAGGCGGCAAGGGCGTCGCCACATCGGCCGGCGCCATCATCGCACTCTCTTGGGTTGCCGGAGCGATTTGCGCCGGCGGATGGATCGTGGGTGCCGCGCTCACGGCGTTCTCGTCGGCCGGCTCGATGCTGCTCAACCTTGCTTCGCCGTTCGCACTTTGGTACGCGACCCATGAGCGCGCGTACGCCGCCTACGGCGTTTTTGCGGCGCTCCTCATCTTCTATACACATCGCGAGAATATCGGACGTATTGCGGCGGGGCGCGAAAACGTGATCGGTTTCTTACGACCGGGGCGCAAGCGCACCTAGACACCAGGGCTCCCCAAGCCCGGCTCCGTATTGGGCTCCAGTCATGATTTCATCGAATGATTTCCGCAACGGCGTCACCATCCTGATCGAAGGTCAGTTATGGACCGTTATCGAGTTTCTGCACGTGAAGCCCGGCAAAGGCTCGGCATTCGTGCGCACGCGGCTCAAAAACGTCCGCACCGGTTCGACGGTCGAGCGCACGTTCCGGGCCGGCGAAAAGCTCGAACGCGCAACGGTCGATAACCGCCAAATGGCGATGCTCTACAACGATGCCGACGGCTATCATTTCATGGATCAAGAGTCGTTCGAAAATTTCACCCTGCAACGCGAGTTGATCGGCGATCCCGCCGACTTCCTTAAGGACGGTATGGTCGTCGACGTGCAGATGCACGAGGGCGTGCCGATCGGCATCGATCTGCCCGCGCACGTGGAATTGCGCGTCGCCGAAACGGACCCCGGCTTCAAGGGCGACACCGCGCAAGGGACGACGAAGCTTGCGAAATTGGAAACCGGCGCTTCGGTGAGCGTTCCGCTCTTCGTGAACGTGGACGATCTCATCCGCATCGACACGCGGGACCGCCGTTACATCGGCCGTTCACAAGGTTAGGACTTCCTGCACCGGCGCATTCGAACGTTCGGCATCGCGATGGTTCTTTCGGGCGTCGCGAGTTCGATCGGTCTGGCGTTATACCTGGCTCCGCTGCAGAATTTCGCGTACCTGAATCGGGTCGCGGATTACGTTGCTCTCAACGATCTCCTAAACGCCGCTGCCGGAAAAAATCTCTATGCGTCGCTCCACATTCCGACGGTCGATCTGGAAGCGCCGAACGATCGCATCAAACTGCTGCAGCTCGACGAACTTTCCGCGGCGGGCGACCCCAAGACCGGTCTTGCGCCGTTTCCCTATCCCCGCAGCGTTTACAAGAAGATCCTGTCCAATCTCAATCGAGCGGGCGCTAAAGTTGTGGCGATGGATATCAACTTCTTTGAGAACGCCACAGACAGATCGCAAGACGCTGCATTTGCCGCTGGAATGAAACAGATGCCCACGGTGTTACCGTTCGCCGTTGGAACGACGACCGCGGGTATCCTCGGTCGAACCGACATCGCAAGCAACCTGCGCGCCTCTACGGCGAAGCAAGGATTTTCGACGGTCGACAATCCGGGTGGATTGCTGATCGGTCAACCGCTTACGATCGACGCCGGCACGCAACATTACGTTTCACTCGTTGCAGCGACGGTCGAGCAATACACCGGACGGAAAATCACGCGCACCGATCGCAACCACGCAAGGTTCGGAAATCAAGCCGTACCGCTGGACGAAGACGGCCGTCTTCTCCTCTTACCGTTTAGCGAACAGAGCCGGCAAGATATTTCGGGTCGCAAAGGGTCGGAGCGCACGACGATCGGCTTTACGGAAACCGCTTCGCTTGCGGATGCTTACACTTGGGACCAGGCAACGCTCGCTCAATTTGCCAAAGGCCGAATCGTCGTGATCGGCCCAACGGCGCAAGGGTTGGGTGACTTCATCCTCACGCCGTTCGGTCGCTTTCCGGGCGTCTACGCGAATCTTCGCATGATGGATCAACTGCTTAGCGGCAAATTTATCACGCCCGTTCCAAAAGGGCTCGACGTCGGCCTGATCATCGCTTTGCCGTTTCTTCTCGGCTTCTTCGTAACGCAGTTTAACGCAACCCGCGGGATACTCTTGTGCTTGGTTGGGATCGTCCTCTACGGCTTCCTTGCGGTAACGCTGTACGCAAGCCAACTGGTGTGGCTCGATCTGACACACGTGTGCGGAGCGATGCTGCTGGCAACGCTCTTCGTTGCCATTTACCGGACGATTACCGAAGGCTCGGATAAGAAAACGATTCGTACGATGTTCGGAGCGCACGTCAGTCCGGAAATCGTCGCGGAGATGCTCAAAGGCGACGATCCGAAAGGGGCTCTCGCGCTTGCGGGCAAGCGCGTGAAGGCGACGATTTTTTATTCGGATATCCGCGGGTTTACGTCGATGGCTGAAAATATGACGCCCGAGAATATTTACCGGCAACTCAACGAATACTTCGAACAGATGTGCGCGATCATCTTTAAGCACGGCGGGTACGTGGATAAGTTCATCGGCGACTGCGTCATGGCGGTGTTTTCTGCGCCGAATCCGAAACCCGACGATGCCAAGCGCGCCGTCCTGGCGGCAATCGAGCAGCAAGCAAAGATCCTCGAGATGGGCGCCGCATGGGCCAAGCAAGGCCGGCAAATTTTTACGGTCGGCATGGGCTGCAATACGGGCGAAGTGATTATGGGTAACCTCGGATCGAGCGCGCGCCTCAACTACACGGTCATCGGCGACAACGTGAACACCGCAGCGCGCCTCTACAACGTCGCCAAAGGCGGGGAAATCATCATCAGCGAGAGCACGTACGACGAGGTCAAAGACTTCGTCGAAGTGCAAGAACTGCAACCCGTCACGGTCAAAGGCAAGGTCAAACCCCTGCGCATTTTTAACGTACTGCGGGCGAAACCGTAGGCGGCTTTTACCTCGCCCTCATCGCGCTAGGGATAGGAGCGAGCGTCATCGGCTCGATCGTCGGGCTCGGAGGCGGTTTCATTGCCCTTCCGGTCCTGCGCCTCGTGTTTCATCTTGCACCGGGAGCGGCCGCCGGAGCATCGCTCGTCTTCGTTTTTGCCAACGCGGCAAGTGCAAGCGCGCGGTTTGCCTCGCAACGGCGGATCGCGTTCGACATTGCCGTCCCGATGGCGTTATGCGCGATTCCGACGAGTATCGCCGGAGCCTACCTCAGCGCTCGTGCGAGTGCGGCTACATTTGATACGATCTTTGCCGTACTGCTTTGCCTCGTTGCAATCGATATTTTGCGCCGCGCGTTCGTGAAGGCGCCCATTGCTCTGCCCAGTGGCGGCGAATCCCGGCCCTCACTGTGGATTATCGTTCCGGCGGGGCTGGTGGTCGGACTCGTATCGAGCCTTTTTGGAATCGGCGGCGGCATCATCGTCGTTCCCGTGCTGCTCTACGCGACCTCCAAAGAGTTGCACGTGGTCACCGCGACGTCAACGGCGGT
>JALZBM010000187.1 GCA_030947385.1 Vulcanimicrobiota bacterium | reverse complement strand
GTTCACACCGTCGCGAAATTTTTTGGCGGAGATCGTAAAGCTCTGGCCCTTTTGCGCGGACGGGAGCGGTGGGTATTCGTCGGCGGGAAGCGCGTGAAAGTCGTAATTCGAACGTTCGCACTTGACGCTGGCGCGGGTCGGAGTTCCCGTCAATTCCAGCAAGCCTGCGGGCAGGTTGCCTAAATAGCCGCTAAAGAGTTTGGCGGGAACGGTAACGCTGCCGCTCTCGCTAATCTCGGCGGCGAACGCGTGTTCCAGCGTGAGTTCGAGATCGGTCGCGCGGACGGAAATCTTGTCGCCGTCCGCGGTCAGCAAGACGTTGGAAAGAATCGGCACGGTCGTGTGCGCGTTGACGACTTTGCTGGCGGCACCAACCGCAGCGGAGATGTCTTTGGTATTACACGTGAACTTCATTCATCCACCGATTTAGCGTCGAGCGTTCTTAGCAGTCTTATATATATAAAGTAACAATACTAGTAGTAAGGCGGTGTATTCTGCGAACAAGCCCCGGATACTGCGTGGAATCTAGGGATTGGGCAAAGTACAACTTGTTCAGATCCGCTTCATCCCCATACACATTTACACCGCGCGCCGTCCCGGGCAAGTTATCCACGCCGGCCCGCGTAGCCTGTGCCCAAAACTGTGCAGGCCGCAGGTCGCCCTCTTTTGGCCGGGATGTTGCCGCAAAAAGAAAAACGGCCCGGAGCGATCCGGACCGTACAAAGACGGTGCGTTTCGTTGCTCTTACTCGTTTTGGCACAGAGCGAGCAGCGAGCGAACCTTGTTGCGGTAGGCTTCGTCGCGCTGCATTTGATCTTTGACTTTGTCGCGCGCGTACATGACCGTGGTGTGATCTTTCTTGCCGAACTCGCGCGCGATGTGCGGCAGCGAGCATTCCGTCAGTTCGGTTGCAAGGTACATCGCGATCTGCCGCGGCGCTGCCAGGCGCTGGTCGCGCCGCTGATGGTCCATCTCTTTGACCGTAAGCCCGTGCGCTTTGGATACGCGTTCTTTAATAAGGGCAATCGTCACGCGGCGCAGCGGCGCGTTGGCAACGGCATTTTTGAGAACTTCGGCCGCCAGATCTACGGTAATGGCCGATTTAGTGAGCGAGGCGAACGCAACGACCCGGATCAAAGCGCCTTCCAGCTCGCGAATATTGGACGGAATGACTTTGGCAATAAAGGACGTGACTTCGTCCGGCACGGGAATCTTTTCCGACTCGGCCTTTTTGCGCAGAATGGCTTCGCGCGTTTCGAGATCCGGCGGCTGAATATCGGTGAGCAGTCCCCATTCGAAGCGCGAGCGCAGCCGATTTTCAAGCGTCTGAATTTCTTTGGGTGGACGATCGCTTGAGATCACGAGTTGCCGTCCGGATTCATGCAGAGAATTAAACGTATGGAAAAACTCTTCTTGCGTTTGCTCTTTGCCTTCTAAAAATTGAATATCGTCGATTAGCAAGACGTCGACGTGACGGTATTTATTGCGAAATTCCAGCGTTTGATTGTTTTTGATGGCAATAATAAATTCGTTGGTGAACTTTTCGCTCGACACGTACACGATGTTCGCGCTCGGCGTTTCTTGCATGACGCGATGTCCGATCGCGTGCATCAGATGCGTTTTGCCCAGGCCCACGCCGCCGTATAAGAACAGCGGGTTGTAGGCACGGGCGGGCGCTCCGGCCACGGCTTGGGCGGCGGCGTGGGCGAACCGGTTGCTGTTACCCACGACGAATTCTTCAAAGGTATAGCGCGTATTGAGATTGCCGGGGCGCAAGTCGTCGGTCGTGCGCAGGCCGGTCGTGGGCGGAGCCTGGGTTTGGGGCGCGTAAGTAGGCGGGGCCTGGGTTTCGGCGGTTTCGGCGACCGTAAAACGAAGGTCCAAGTCCGCTCCGAAAAGCTCGTTGAGAACCTCGCTGATCTGGGCCTTGAGGCGGTTCTCGACCCAATCGCGGGCAAAATTTGATTGCACCGCGAGGACCATCTCGGATCCGTTCAGAGCGACAAGGCGAATCGGCTTAATCCACATCTCAAAAATCGGTTTTGAGAATTTATGCTCCAGCGCGCCGAGTGCCGATTGCCAGAGTTCGCTTGAGATGTCGGAATTGGTGAGCGTTAACGCCATTCCTAAAGCTACCGTCCTTGTTCAAATTTCAAGGGGCCGTTTTGATGACAAAAGTCTGTAAAACGGACCGAGGTGAGCGCCATCTATTGGCCTCATCGAAAGCGTATCCTGCGCAAAGGCAGAGCTTTTTTATCCACTTATCCACAGGTGAAAAACCACGGTTTTACGACGGAAAATCAACTCTACCACCGCTCTTTCCAACCCCTTGACAAGCGCGAAAAACGTAACGTTCATCGGTGTTTGCGCGAGATACGCGCACCGCGCGGCCGAAGGTTTTCCACAACCTTGTCCACACGTGTGGAAAGTGTTGAATTTCCGGAATCATCGCGCCCCGTTTCCAGAAGTCAAGGGGTGCGCGCTAAAAAGTTTCTGCCCGGCGGGCTGACGGCGCGCTGGGAGGGAGGCCGGACTCAACTTTCGCTTTCCCCCGACCCTTGCGACCCACTGGCTTGACGTTGGAGGTGCGAGGGTTCTATACTAAGTGGCCGCGTGCCGCCGACAATTTATTGGCGGCCTATTTTTGCCCTAGGAGTATCAAGTCATGAAGCGGACCTTTCAGCCGCACAACCGCCGTGCCAAACGCGTGCACGGATTTATGGAACGGATGTCCACGAAAAACGGACGCCGCGTCCTGGCCGCCCGCCGTAAGAAGGGCCGCCACCGCCTAGCGCTCTAGTGCGCCGCTTTGCCAGCCTGCGGCGGCGAGGTGATTTTGCCCGCCTGCGCTCGCGCGGCCGGCGTATGGCTACCCCGTCGCTTACCATATATCAGGCAGCACCCCATGCGCGCGATCCCCAGCCGCTCGTCGGCATCACGGTCGGCAAGATCGTCGGGGGGGCGGTCGTCCGAAACCGGCTCCGCCGACGGATCGGCGCCATTCTGCAAGAAGTTTTCCTAGCGGGAAAGCCGCAAATGCGGGTTCTCATCGTGGCTCGCCCAGCGGCGGCCGCGCTCGATTTCGGCAGCCTGCGCAGCGAACTCACGGCGGCGTTGCTGTGACTGGCCATCTGCTCGTGGGGGTTCTGCGTCTCTATAAAATCCTAATCTCACCGCTCCTGCCCCCGTCGTGCCGTTTTTATCCGACCTGCTCGCAGTACGCCGCCGAGGCAATAGCGAAACACGGGGCGGTTCGCGGGGTATCTCTGGCCGTAAAACGGGTAGGCCGCTGTCATCCGTGGCACCCCGGCGGAATCGACCCGGTTCCGTAAGACCCGCTCTGAAAGGTACTTGTGCATTTCCTCGACCCGATCGTCAACGCGATCGCCTGGATCGTCAACGTAATCAATATTCCCATCCACAATTTGGGCTGGAGCCTGATCATTTTTGCGGGACTCGTGCGTCTCGCGTTTTGGCCGCTCAATACCGCGCAGTTCAAGACGATGGTCGGCATGCAGAAAATCGGGCCGCAGATCAAAGCTTTGCAAGCCAAGTACAAAGCCAAGCCCGATCCCCAAGCGATGCAGCAAGAGCAAATGCGGCTCTACAAAGAAGCCAAAGTCAATCCGATGGCGGGCTGTTTGCCGCTGCTCATTCAGATGCCGATCATCATCAGCGTCTTCTACGTGGTCAAGAACCACATAGACTTATACAAGGAAGCAACGTGGGGATGGATCGGGTCCGCCATCTCAACGCACAGTCCGATGTTCTTTGGCGTGCCGGTGTTCGCATCGAGTTTGAGCCGCCCCGACGTCGTGCTGCTCGTGATCTACATCATTTCGATGTACGTTAGCGTTCGCTACACGAGCATGCCGTCGACCGATCCGCAACAAGCGCAGACGCAAAAGCTGATGGCGATCATGTCGCCCGCGATGCTCGCGTACTTTGGATTCAAGGCCCAGTGGCCGGCCGCGATGATTCTCTACTGGATCGCGCTCAACGTGTTTACGATGGCCCAGCAGTTGTATTTGTTGCGCAAGTACCATCAGCCGTTTTCGGTTCTGGATTCCGAACATGCGGTTGGCGACGCGGCGCTGCAGCCCGCGCCGGCTGAGCCCGTGAAGATCGCGTCCACCACAAACGGAACGGCTTCGCGCCGCAAGAAACGCTCGCGGCGTTAACAACACAACAGAGAACAAGGAAGACCGATGAACGACGACTTCGATTTAGACGAATCCCAACCGCAAAACATTCGCGACCGCGTCATTCCCGGAAAACAAAGCGGACGCGTAACGAGCGAACCGGAAGCGGATGTGGAAGCCGATGACGTCCAGCCGGAAAACATCCGCAACGTTTCCGGCTCCGCTGCGCCCTCGCGCACCGCGCGTCCGCGCCGGCCGATGGGTGCCGGCGGGGGACGTCGCATGGGCAGCAATAGCGGCTCAGGTTATGGTGGCGGCGGTGCGTCGCACATGCGCCCGCGCCGCGATCCGGTCGCGGGCGAAAAGATGCCCGAGCCCGAATCCGTGAAACCCGCTCGCGCGCTCTTGGATGAGATGCTCGCCAAGATGGGTGTCACCAACATCGAGATTTCCTATATCCCGCGCAGCGAAGGCGAATACTTCGAAATCACGGGACCCGATCTGGCCACGCTTATCGGGCGCCATGGCAATACGCTCGAAGCGCTCAATCACGTGTTCAACAACATCCTGAACACCGGCGTTAAAAATAACCGGAAATATTTCACGATCGATGCCGAGGGCTATCGCGCCCGCCGCGCCGATCAGCTCAAGACGCTGGCGCTCGCTACGCTCGAACGCTGCGTGCGCGAAAAGAAACCGCAGCGCTTGGAGCCGATGCTGCCTTCGGAGCGCAAGATCGTGCACATGTCGCTGCAAGACAGCCCGTTCGTGCGCACCGAATCCGAAGGTGTCGAGCCCGAACGCTGCATCGTCATATTTCCCACGTAGAGGCCGACACCATTGCGGCGATTGCCACGCCCCAGGGG
>JALZBM010000043.1 GCA_030947385.1 Vulcanimicrobiota bacterium | reverse complement strand
CTGCGGAGCTGACCGAAAAGGCGTACTACCGGCTGCAGGAATACAATCCGCGCCGCGACGTTCGCCGCGCCGGCAACCTCGCATGAGAGACCGAGAATTCTACAAAGAAAAGTCGGTCTGCGTACTGGGCGCATCCGGATTTCTCGGAAGCCATTTGGTTGCCCGGCTCGTTCCGCTGAGCCGAAAAGTTGTCGCGTTTGCCCGCGGCAGCGCGAGTCCCGCGCTCGAGGCCCTGGCGGGTTCCACCATCGTTTTAGGCGATGTTCGTTCCAGTTCGGACGTAGCGCGTGCCGTTGCCGGAGCCGACATCGTTTTTGCTTTTGCGGGTCGCTCGGGCGCGATCAATAGCGTTAACGATGCAGCGGAAGATTTAAGTGTAAACTGCGGCGGCCTGATTAACGTTCTCGATGCCCTTGCCGGGCAAGAACGCCCAGCGCGGATCGTGTTTCCGGGCTCACGCCTGCAGTATGGAAAACCGTCGCGTCTGCCTGCGTCCGAAGACGATCCGCTCGTTCCGCTGGTTCCCTATGGGTTACACAAAAATTTCTGTGAGGCGTATTTGCAGTTGTACGCTCGCCGCTACAACCTCTCGTTCGGCGTCGCGCGTCTGACCAATCCGTATGGTCCGTGGCCCGCCGCGCTGTACCGAGGTTACAACGTTTTGAACACCATGATCCTGCGGGCGGTAAGAGACGAAGCGATCCAGGTATACGGTGATGGTGCGCAAATTCGCGACTACATTTATGTCGCGGACGTTGTCGATCTGGTCCTTCTCCTTGGGCAGCCTAGCGACAATGTCATCGTAAACGGTGGATGCGGAGTCGGCCGTTCGATTTCCGAAGTCGCCCGCGAAATTGTTAAGATAGCCGGCAGCGGATCCGTACAATCCGTAGCGTGGCCGCCGGGCACGCTTGCCGTTGAAACCGGTGACTTTGTGGCCGATATACAGCGCGCTCGCGGTTTGGGCTGGGAACCGAAAACGACGCTCCGCCACGGGCTCGAACGAACCATCGAAGCCGCGCGGAATGCCTAGAAAAATTTGAGAGCCACTCATTGCCTATTCGAACGGGCGTTTCCACGCGTTCGAATGTTTTCGGGCGATGTGCGCTTGATCAGCGCACGAATCGAGGGGCTCAATGTCGCTGGGACGGAGCGGACTCTCATCGACGTCATCGCGGGTTCCGAGGCGGGATACCACGCCGTGCCGTTCTTAGAGTCGTTTAACGACAAAATCATCGTACCCCGCAAAGCCTTAGAATTCGGCGACCGCCTGGAAGAAGTCGTCGAACAAACGCACTCGTGGTTGCAGAAGACCGGTTCAGCTACTGCGGGCTTCCACACCGTTCATTTGCGTCCGCAAGATGCGGGGAACTTGCGGGAGTTACAACCGTACGTCAAACAGATCCCGGGACTAGCTTCCTACCAGGACCTGTTTGCAATTGTCGAGCGCTACGCGCACGCACGCCGCAGAGTTGCGAACCGGCGTGTATTTGACGCTCATCCCGGACTCGGCTACGGCGCCGGGACTCTCGACGGCATCGGCGCGCGCATTTGGGCGCACGTTGATGAACGCGCACAACGAGAACTGGCTGCACTTTTTGCCTTCGTCGACTTCGGCTCGCTTGAAAACCTGTCCGACGCCGTGTGCTTAGCGCTCGATTGTCCCGCGCCGGAGATTCCGGAGGTAGTGCAGAGCTGCGCTGACGCATCGTTGATAATCGTGAGTTCTCGCGGTGCGGAAGGCGCGCAGGCTTTGTCGCAGTGGTCTGCCGAGCGAATGGGTCCGCTCGCGCTTCCGTCTATTGCGGACGCCGGCGAATCGATTGCATTCATCGACAACCTACCCGAAACGCACGTGCCGCAACATCGTAATGCATCCGAGGCCGTTACGGCAAGCGCGATTCCTCTACACATCCTCTTCGCGCTTCGGCCGAGTGCGGACTTCGTGTCGGGAGGCGACGTCGCTCAAGTGCGGCGCACGGCCCAAGCCCTTCGAGACCGCGGACATGAGGTGACCGTTTCAACGCACGGTGAACCGGACTGCACGGGCTTTGATGTCGTGAATTTGACCAACATTACGGTGCCGTCGGAAACGCTTGCGCAGGCGCGAGCCGTTCGCAAGTTTGAGGGTCCCGTCGTCTTTATGCCCATTTTTTTGGATCATGCCGACGAGACGGCGTGGGGTATTTATACCGCGATGGGATGTTACATCAATGCGCATGACGACGAACAATTGCGGTCGCTGCTGAGTCAACTTGCAAGCCGAAGTATTTCGAGCAATAACGTTCCGCCGCCGCCGGCCCGTCCCGATATGGTTGCTAACTATCAGTCGGAGCAGCGTGAGATTCTCTCGATGGTCGACCACCTTATCGTTAACGCAAACAGCGAAGTACATCGGCTGTACCGCTTCTTGGATAATTCGGTCCCATTTTCGCTTGCACCCTCAGCTACCGATGCCTCCGTCTATCACAAGGATGCCGCCGTGCGGTTTATCGGCAAATACGGTTTGAAAGATTTCATTTTAACGACCGGCCGCATCGAGCCGCGCAAAAATCAGTTAGCGCTCCTGTATGCGATGAAGCGTTGGCCCGAACGCCGCCTCGTCGTTATCGGTCAGAACTTCGAATTTTTGTACGGTTTGACATTCGCCATGTATTGGGGACCAAACGTCATCGTGCTCCCGCACATGCCCGAGGAAGAACTCGCGGGAGCCTACGCGGCAGCGCGCGTCGTTTGCCAGCCGAGTTGGGATGAGGTGGTTAGCCTTTCCGTCCTAAACGCCGCCGCGTGCGAAGCGTCGCTGGTGGTCACGCGAAATGGGTACGAGCACGAGTATCTCGGCGACGACGCCGAATACTGCGACCCCGCAGACGTCGAGAGTATCGCCGACGCAATCGATCGAGCCTGGATTTCGCACGACCGTCGAGGCATGCGCCGCGCCGAACTAGCACGCAAAGTACACACGGAGTATACGTGGTCGCGCTCCGCAGAGTTAACGGAACGCGCCTACTACGATCTACTCGCGTTCAACCCACGCGCGCAGTCCCGCCGCGCCTAACCTGATTGGGTGACGGCGGTTCGGAGGACGCTTGCGACGGCGTCCACGTCGTCTTCGTTCATAGCCGGATAGAGGGGGAGCGAAAGCATTCGTTCCGATGCTCTCGTGGCGTTTGGAAAGGTTTCGGGCTTGAGGCCGTATTTGTTACGGTAGTAGGGTTGCAGGTGCATTCCGTAATAGTGGATACCGACGCCGACATTGTGTGCTTGCAGATAGTCCATCACCGCATCGCGCGACGTTTGTAGTTCCTCACCGAGTTCGATGACGTACAAATGGTAGGCATGGCGGCCCGGCATCACGTCCGGAATCGGCCGTACGCCCGGAATCGTCGAAAGTTGCTCGTTGTAGCGCTCCCATAACGCCTTGCGCTTATGCCACCAGGGTTCGAGTTTCGGAAATTGCGCGATGCCGATTGCAGCCAGCAAATCGAACATGTGATATTTGTAGCCGCGTTCCTCGAGCGAGTAATGAGCGAAGCCTTCGGAGCCGTAGCGCTTCCAAGCGTCTTTGCTGTTTCCGTGCATCGACATTTTTTTTGCGTACGCGCCCAAAGCGGGATCCATGGTCGTCATCATCCCGCCTTCGCCCGTGGAAATATTTTTCGTCGGGTAGAAGCTGAAAATCGTAAAGTCGCCGATCGTGCCGATCTTTTTATCGCGAAACGTCGTCTCGATCGCGTGCGCCGCGTCTTCAATGATTCGCAAGTTATGCCGCCGCGCGATATCTTGCAAAGCATCCATGTCCGCGCTCTGCCCGAAAAGATGCACCGGCATGATGGCCTTGGTGCGCGGCGTGATTGCGGCTTCGACGGCTTTCGGATCGATGAGATACGTAATCGGGTCGACGTCGACGAAAACCGGCGTCGCTCCGGAGTGTTCGATTTCGTTGGGAGTGGCGCAATAGGTGATCGGTGTGGTGATGACTTCGTCGCCGGCCCCGATGCCCAGGCACACTAAGGCGAGGTGCAAGCCCGCGGTCGCGGAGTTTACCCCGACCGCCGCCGTGCTTCCCACGTACGCGGCAAACATATCTTCAAACTGTTGCGTCTTGGGTCCGCGCGTGACCCATCCCGACTCGAGAGCCTCCCGGACTTGTGCCATTTCTTCCTCGCCGAACGAGGGACGGTGGAAGGGCAGAAACGTGGCGGGGGCGGCAACGGGAGCTTTCATCACCTCATAATAATCGGCAAAATGCCCGGCCGCTGTTACTTTGGCGGGGCGTAACTGCCGACTCTACTCCCGCGGAATATGGGCGACCCGGGGGCGGTCCGGCGTACGTCGTCTTCGGCGCTGAGTTGCTGCTCGGTTATGGTCCCCACGCGCGGGTCCACTAGGAAATCGGCAACGGGCGTGTAGGTAAACGTAAGCGCCTTCGCAATTCGGATGAAGCGAAAGACTACGCGGCCACCGGGTTCGACCGGCAGGGTTCGGGCGTAACGCAGAAGGCGCTGCTCGAAGATTGCCGGTTCGTGTGAAAAATATTTTAGTGCAGTAAAGGTTGTGCAAAGCGCCACAAACTCGCCTGCATGCGCGTAGCGCAAGCCGCGCTCGAAGTCGAGGAAGCGTTGCCTTGAATAGAGGGAGCGCAGTCCCTGGGGGCCTTCGAGATAGACCTCGATATAGAACTCGATGATGTCGGCGGTGAAGACCCGCCATAACGTGATGAGCAGCCAAGATGCAAGTGCGTCAACGATTGCCTGTAGGCCGGGGACGCGTTTGCGCCGGTAGAAATTATACAATAGCGCAGCTCGCACAAGGACTCCGAGCGGAATCGACAACCACAGGGCGATTGCAATGATCAAAGCCACGGCGCCGGGGAACCCGTGCTCGACGGGAGTCTGGGCGGTCTGGTGAATCAACGTCTGCACGAAACGGTCCGCGGCCGAGCCCGGATCGATAAACAAGAGTGTCGAGACCACGACCATCTCCGGTAAGAACGTAAGGCGCAGCGTTAGGCCTAGCATAACGAACGATGCGGCAATTGCGATTGCGCCGAAAAAGTGCAGCGGCGTCAGCATGCAGATTCCGGCGCCGATTTCCACAATATACGCCATATGGTTCATGCCGGAAAAAAATATGCTACGCGGCGGAAATTTTGCAAAAGTGTTTGCCCAGTAGGACCACCAGGGATTTGCGAGCGCGATTTCCCAACCGTTGCCGCGGGCGTACCCGGCAGTTACTTTGTAGAATCCGGCAACGATCATAATGAGGCCGAGGTCTACGCGAAACGTTAACAACGCAGCCGACCGCAATAGTCCGCCGTGATCTATTAAACGAGTGAGTTCCAGAATCGCGGTTGCACCGGCAGTCCAGAGCGTAATGTGTCCTACTGCCCCAAAGCCGCGCGACAGGCTTACCCACCGGGTGTCGATGAGCAAAAAACGGCATAGTCCATAGTTTAGCAGGGCGGCTATAAAAGTTGAACGGTCAAAAAACAACGCAAGCGTGCATCCGAGCCACAGCGCGCACAGAGTGAAGACGATTCGCGGGTGATACAGCCGGTTCCGCAATGGGGAGGCTTGCACGTATCCGCCATACGCCTCCGATGTGAAAAAACGGCGGGCGGAGACGGCCGTCATCGCGAGTTGCGCAAACAGAATAACGGCGTAACACATGCGGTAGAGCGCCTGGGCTTCAAATGAATACGTTGGAAGCAGCCAGGTCTGCCAGGTCATGCGCCGAGGAACGCCCGGGTAGCGGAGCCGGCATTCAACAGCGCATCGATGGCCGACAAGTGCGAGATGAACGGTTCGCGCGTCTGCGGATAGACGGGATGGTGGTAGCTTTGGAATTCAACTGCGATGCCTTCCCGCTCAAACATCGGCACGTCCAAGTAGCCGCGGGCCGCTTCCCCACTAAGATACGTGGTGGCGCGAAAGTGCTTGCATATGCCGAGCAGTCGCGTGTTGCGATCTCCGGGAACGTCGAGTTCCGAAGATCTATAGAGGGTCGTGTCGATTGCAAGCGCAGCCATCATCGCGCGCACGCTCTCGATCGCGACATTTGCCAGTGAGGACTCCAGGGTGTCTAACAATCTCCCGAAATGCCGATCGAGCAGGTCGAGGTGCGGCGCACGGCTGTATTCGGCGCGCAGCGTTTTGAGATGTTTTCGCTGCCACGGGGCTCGCTCATCGACGCGAACCTCGCAAATCGGGGGGAAATGACTCGTCGCCGTTACCGGCACGGTTAGCCAAGACCAGCCGTCGGGGCCTCCGGTTCGAATCCGGTTGCGGTTTCGCCAACCGTTTTTATCGTACTGCACGTCATCGTAAAAGACGAAAACATCCGACTTCGCAATTTGGTCCAGGTATCCGAGCCACGGAAGGTAACTCGGTTGCAAAACCGCAACCGTTTTGGATTGCTCCATGCTTAGAACTTCGGCATAAAGTGCACGCTTCTTAGAAATCTGCCGGCCCGGCCGATAACGTAAAGGTGATTTTGGAAGGCGAAAAGATTCGGCTACGGCCTCTCGAGCCCACTGACCTGCAACGCTGGCGGACGTGGATCAACGATCCGGAGATAGCAGGTTTCCTGGACCGCGTACTTCCCGTCAGCGCGCCCGAGCACGAGCAATTTTTTGAAAAAGCCGTGATCGGGAACACGACCGCGGTCTGGTACGCGATCGAACTCAAAGGAACGGGCGAATTCGTCGGCAATGTTTGGTTGTGGAATATGTCGGTACGCCACCGGCACGCAGAGCTGCGGATCTTAATCGGCGAGCGTGCGGCGTGGGGCTCGGGATGCGGCGCGGAAGCCATTTCGCTGCTAACCGGATACGGTTTTAAGAAACTCGGACTTCATAAGATCTATTCATTCGTCATGGCGCGCAATCCGCGTGCTTTGCGTACGTTTGAAAAATGCGAGTTTGCTTCGGAGGCATTGCTTGTAGAGGATGTATTTTGGGAAGGACGATTTGAAAACGTCCATCGGCTATTCCGTCTGAATAAGGACGCGTAATGGAAAAATTGACCGAAATTGCGCGCCGCTCCGCTCGCCGCGACGTTGGTGATTTCGGCATGGATGCTTCTTTTGAAGAAGCTTTTATCGTTCCGCTTGTCCAAATGGGCGTACAGGATTTCCGGCTGAACGAAATGCCCGAACTCACGGGAGACTCCGCCGTCCTTGCGGGTTCGAAGCGAATTTTGGACGTTGGATGCGGAACGGCGCCGCTCGTATACACCGCTTTAGGCGGAGGCCACGATGCATATGGCATCGATAACGATTTTGAAAAAATTGAGATTGCCCACCACAAGGTTCGCGCGTATGGTTTGCCGGCAGATTGGACGACACGCGCGATTCTGGGAGACGCCACGCGCCTCGATTTTACGGACGAATTTTTCGATATCGTTACCAGCTATCAAGTTCTCGAACACATTCCGGATTTGTCCGCCGCACTATTTGAGTCCGTACGGGTTACCAAGCGCGGCGGATGGATTGTTTTTCGCGCTCCGGACTACCGCATGTCGTTCGAGCCGCATTACCGGATGCCGTGGCCGCAATTTGCGCCCCGCCAGCTCGCCGAACGGTGGGTAATGGCGATGGATCGTCCTCCCGGCGGTATCGGTACATTTTTCTATATAACCTTGCCCCAAGTGGCCGCAATTCTAGTGAGCCTGGGTTGCGAACTGCGCGTCGCGCGTTTGGATTGGGCGCGACAAACCGGCGGCTATCAGCCGCTCGAAGGCCCCATCGGGCACGAGCGCATGCTCATAAAAAATGACGACGATATTAAAAATTGGGCGCACGCGATTAAGGAGAAAACAAAAGCCGGGACCTTAGATCCTGTTTACACGACGGAACTCAATATGGTCCTGGCCGCTCGCCGCGTTTAAAATTCGGCGCGGTTAAAGTACGAAACCCCATCTACACAGCCGAAATGGCCGAGTAAGTCGCAATACTGCGACTTAAATTCTTGGCTCACTTGAGCGCTCGTAATGAGACGGTTTTGGGTTAGGTAAAGCTGGTCGCGAGCACCGTTTATCTGCATGGCAAGATTCATGGGCTCCGCCTTAACACGATGGATCGGCCACGAGTACGAAGGCTGCACGCTTGGCCTTACCAGTTGAAACGGCTCGTCGTTGTTAAATTCCAACCAGTAATAGTCTTCGCGCGGCGGGGCGGTCACTCCGGGTCCTTGCTTTCGCATCAACATTCCGAAGCCGTTTGGCGTCGTCGGATTCTCGCCCCACGTCTCGATTTCTAAGACCCACGCCCCCTCGAACATTTTGCGAATACCCATGGGCGTGAAGCGCCAATAGTCTCCAAACTCAGGTGCGGGATGCATCACTTGATCGAAAGGAAATACGACGTAGAGGTAACCACCCGGCTTCGCGGCTCGCAAGTGTTCGCGAGCCGTTGCCCATGGATCGTCAACGTGTTCGATAACAGCCGCCGACATCACCCAGTCGTAGTAGTCGCTCTGCACCGGCTTCATGTCCGTTGCGCTGGCTACGAAAGTGCACTGCATCGATGGATCCGGTTCTAGCGTATGATACTCCTGGACGCTAAACATTTGATCGTGTTTATACCGGATGCTCGCCGTTCCGGCGCCGATATTGAGGAATTTGCCGAACAGTCTTGGCGCCAGCAATTCTTGCATATAGCAGTTTGCCAAGACCGAGCCGACGGCTTGATTTTCATGCAGCAGTGCTACCGGCAAGCGCGCTTTCGGCGGGCGTTCTCCGAATGGTAATAGCATTATCGAGGATCCATCTCCATTGCATAATTGGTGAAGAAACTTCGGCTTACGTCGGTTGGGGAGCCGGTAAGAGTGCGCCCAACGGCAACGTACCGCGGCATTGCGGATGTCATTATTCGTCTGGAAGCACGTGTAAGAGCTTTTGCGTGTTCGATGGGAAGACTTGTGTAGACGTCCCAGGGGATCGGTTCGCGGGAAATCACGCCGATGTTGTTTCCGCGCGTTGAAAAAAGCGCAGCGGCAGTTTGCCGCACATCCTCGTTACCTCCTCCGGAAATTTCAACGATAAAGTCGGCGTAAGTAACCTTCTGCGATTCCGGACTGCGTTTCGCGATCACCTCCATAAGCCAGGTCATGTACTTTCCGACATTCCAGTCCTCAATGATAATCTGCTTGCCGTTCTGGCCAATCTTTTGACGCAGCTCAGCGTTGTCCACCAAAAGAGCAAGGGCGTCGGCGAACGGAGTGGGCGGCACAACGTTTGTTGACTGCCAGTAAAACATGTCGACGACATGAAGACCGAAAATCGCATATGCGTATTGCGCAAGCGATGCCTGAGTCAACGCACACGACATGATGGCCGGTAGACCGGCGCGTGAAGCCTCCATCACGGTGGACCCTTCGCCGCAGAATATGTCTGCCGCGGCGTACAGATTTGGCATATCGCGACGTACTCCGAGATAGGTGGTGCTGCTGGGAGCCGTTGCACGCAGTTGCTCGGCGTGCGTGCCATCGCCGGCCACGAACAATTGAACCTTGCGGCCAGACCGCCGTAGTTCGTCTACTCCTAATGCCATCGGCTGCATGAAGGGAAAGCGATCCGCATCCAGGCGGCAAGCCGAAAAGATCATGATTTCGTCGGCCTGAAGCCCGAGCTCGGCGCGTACATCTTCGCGGTTACGGGTGTTCCGCGCGGATGCATCATCCATCGGCAGATTTTTAAGTAGAACGTCCTTCATGTCGAATCCGAACGCTTGGGCATGCGGCACGCAGTCGTCGTAGACGCTTCCAAGGACGCGGCCGTCTTGCGCTGCTTGCCGAATCATTGCGATCGTTTGCGGGGTACCGGGAACTGCATATGCGGGCGACATGATGTTAATGAGGACCGGAATTCGATCGCCGACGGCGGCTTGAGCAATTGGAAATGGCCATGACGGGTACGTGACTATTGCATCAAGTGAGTGCTCGGTGACCGCTCGATCGATGCGCACGGAATCGGCGACAAGCGTTTCGACGCCAATTTGTTGATTCTGTCTTACGGAATCCACGCGGACGTGCGGAATATTCAGCTCAGCCAGCAGCGGTTCGAGGCTCCCGCCGGAGGAAAACATTACGACCCTGTGCCCGTTTTCTAAAAGCCAGCGACTTTGCCGGACAACGTGATAGGCCGAACCTTCGACGTTGGCCATTTCCGAAAATAGCCCGAGATTCACGCGGATTTTTTCGTCAAACTGAACCCGGGAAGGATATCTTCAAGGTCGCGATGTTCCATGAATCTGGCAAACCACAACTGAAACATCAGCAACGACCATAATTTATAGGCGTGGTTTTTTTTCCCAGAAATATGTTCCTCAACAAAAGTTCGCACAACCGCCGGTTCAAATAAGCCGTGGCCAAGCCACCGCTGGTTCGTCAGTTCCAGGAGCATCGGCGATAGTTCGTGAGAAAGCCATGCATCGATCGGCAGCACGAAGCCTTCTTTGGGCCGGTCGACGATATCGGCGGGAAGAACCATGCGCGCAGCAGTGCGCAAGACGGATTTCGTTGCATCGACTCGGACTTTTTGATTGCCCGGCAATTTGCCGGCAAAGGCCACCACATCACGGTCCAGGAATGGCGAGCGCGTTTCGACGCTGAATGCCATGGACAAGCGGTCGACGTACGTTAAAATTTGATCCGGGAGAAGTGTTCGGCATTCGACCTCGAGCGTACGATTAGTTAGATCGCCGTAGGCCTGCTGGTAAAACGGCTCCAGCCAGGAAGAGGAGGGTGCGAACCGTTCCGAGCCGACTACGAGTTCGCGCTTTTCGGCGTCCGTAAACGCACAGAAGCGCGTCCGCCAGACGTGATCGTCTTCGGCGGCGCACTGCAAAGCCAGATCGCGATCTCCGAAAAATGACTCGAAATTTACATGAGGGTTGCCCTGGCGCACTTGCTCGACTACGGGGGCCATTCGGTGCGCCGCGTACGATCCGAACAATTCGTCCGCGCCATCGCCTGTCAACGCGACCTTCACATGTTCGCCAATTAGTGCTGAAAGATAATACGGAGACGTGCCCGCGCCGAAAGGCTCGTCGAATGCTTCTACGATTCCGGGTAGGCCCGCGATCATTTGGTCGGTCGTGAGCAGCAACTCCCGATGATTTGTGCGATACTGCAACGCGATCTGGCGCGCGTATTGGAGATCGGATTTGTGCGCAACCGGGTGCGCGTATCCCAGCGAAAACGTATCCAACGGACGGTCCATAAATTCAGCAGCCAGGGCGACGATAAAACTCGAATCAAGGCCTCCGGACAAGTAAGCGCCGACCGGAACATCTGAAACCAGCATCCGGGATTGGACGGCAGCGCGCATGAGTCGTAGCAGTTCCGCAGCGGCTTCCTCTTCGGCGATATCGAGTTCGCCCGTAAATTCGGGACGGAAGTATTGCCGGGTTCGCAGCACGCCGGCTTCCCAGATGGCGCTGGTCCCTTGCGGTAACTGCATGACGCCCTTGTAGATCGAGAGAGGAGCCGGTATGTTCTTGAACGTGAGGTAATGCCAAAACGCATCGCCGTCGATTGTTCTCGTGAAGTCAGGATGAAGCAGTATCCCCTTGACCTCGGAGCAGAAAATCAGCCGGCCCGCATCTTCCCAAAAGTATAAAGGCTTTTTACCCATGTGATCGCGGGCGAAAAAAAGTCGCTGTCTGCGTTCATCGATAATAGCGATTGCAAACATGCCTGAGAGGCGCTCGACAAATTCGTCTCCCCACGCTTCGTAAGCGTGGACGAGTATCTCGGTGTCGCTCTGCGTCTTGAAAGTGTGTCCGAGAGCACGAAGTTGATTGCGTAGGAGCTGGTAGTTGTAAATCTCGCCGTTGAAAACGACGCGGATCGAACCGTCCTCATTTGAAATCGGCTGATTTCCGCTATTGAGGTCAACGATTGCCAGACGGCGCATGCCGATGAAACCCATAGGTGACCGGTCGATGCCGGAATCGTCAGGGCCGCGATGTGCGATACACTGATCCATTAGCGCGGCCAGGGCGTCGTCGCCGCGCCGCAACTTGCCGGCGATACCGTAAATGCCGCACATCGTAGTTAGTGGAGAATCTTTCCTCCGGCTGTCTCAATTTCGATTTCGCGCAACCAGATTTGCCTTTCCCAGATGGATCGATTGTCCTCGTACCAGGCGATCGTCTTATCCAAACCCTCGGACAATGACGTAGACGCACGGTAACCGAGGACATCGAAAATCTTGTTCACGTTCGCCCGATGCAAATCTACTTGGCCCGGCCGATTTTCTACCAGCCGCACCTTGCCCGGGTCCGAATTCATTTTGGACGCAATCATCGCCGCAATCTCTAAGATAGA
>JALZBM010000186.1 GCA_030947385.1 Vulcanimicrobiota bacterium | reverse complement strand
TCGCCGCGAGGCGAAAAAATGAATACTTGGCTATCGAAGAGATCGATCTTGAGATTTTCCATGAAGACGCGCGAATCGCGCATGTCTTTTTGCCATTCGAGCAGCGCGCGCAGCCAGGACAATTTATTCTCAAACTGATCGCTCTTGCCGCCTTCTTTATAGCGCCAATGCGCGGCGATTCCGTATTCGCCCGTTCGGTGCATCTCCCACGTGCGGATCTGAATCTCGAGCGGTTCGCCTTGCGGGCCCACAACGGTGGTATGCAGCGACTGATACATATTGGGTTTGGGCATCGCGATGTAGTCTTTGAAGCGTCCCGGGAGGGGCGTCCACAGCGAATGCACGATTCCCAGGGCGCCGTAGCAATCTTTCACCGAGTCCACGATAACGCGTATCGCCGTTAAATCGTAAATCGTCGAAAATTCGCGGCCTTTCTTTAACTTCTGATAGATGGAGTAGAAGTGTTTGGGCCGGCCTTGAATCTCGGCGTTGATGTGAATTTCTTGACATTCTCTGCGCAAGTCGGCAATCGCGGAGTCGACCGAGGCCTCGCGATCCCCACGCGTCTTCTTTACCCGTTCGACGATTTCGCGATAGCCTTCGGGATCGAGATAGCGCAAGCAGAGATCTTCCATCTCCCATTTGATCTTCCAGATTCCCAAGCGGTGAGCGATCGGCGTGTAAATATCGAGCGTTTCGCGCGCGATGGCTTGCTGTTTACCGCCCGCGAGGCTCCCCAGCGTGCGCATGTTGTGCAAACGGTCGGCGAGCTTGATGATAATGACGCGGATGTCTTTGGCCATCGCCATAAACATCTTGCGCAAGTTTTCGACTTGCGCTTCTTCTTTGGATTGATAGGGAATGCGCGTTAGTTTGGTGACGCCTTCAACCAGCGTGGCAATCTCTTCGCCGAAAAGTTTGGCGACTTCTTCGCTCGTAATCGACGTATCTTCGACCACGTCGTGCAGAATCGCAGCGGCGATCGTCGCACGGTCCATCTCGAGTTCCGCAAGGATTGCGGAAACGGCCACGGGATGTTCGATGTAGGACTCGCCCGAGGCGCGGTGCTGGCCTTCGTGGGCGCGATCGGCGGTCTCATAAACGCTCTTAAGCCACGACCCGTCGAGGGACGGGTCGTAGGTTTGGACCTTCGCAATAAGCTCGTCAATGGTCATCTTTAGAATATGATGCCACACGCGCGCCCTCGGATGCAAAGGTTCGGCGCGGAAAACCGGTGGGGACTAGTAGGTGATGAAGCTGCGGATATCCAGGTCGCCGAGGCGGTCGCGGCCTTTGAGGTCGGCGAGTTCTATAAGGAAAGCGTAGCCTTCGATCGTGGCGCCAAGGCGTTCGAGCAACCGCCGCGTCGCACTGGCGGTACCGCCCGTAGCAAGCAAGTCGTCGACGATGAGGACGCGGTGGCCGTGGCCGACGGCGTCTGCGTGGATTTCCAGCGAATTTGTCCCGTATTCGAGCGCGTACTCTTCTTGGAGCTTTTTGCCCGGCAGCTTGCCGGGCTTGCGCACGGGAACAAAACCGGCGCCGATGGCGTAAGCAAGCGGCGCACCAAGCATGTAGCCCCTTGCTTCTATTCCGACGACGTAATCGATATTTTTGTTCTTATACTGCTCGACAAACAGGTCTACCGCCGCACGAAAGCCGGTTTTGTCGGCCAGGAGCGGGGTAATGTCTCGAAAGAGAATCCCGGGAATCGGAAAGTCCGGGATGGCCCGGATCAGCGTCTTTACATCCACGGCGCCTGGGGTTCGGGGAACGTCCTCGTGTGCCTTTTCGTTTAAACCGGTGGAAGCGTTGGTAAGAAAGGATCCTATGAAACACAAACTACTCGCTACGGCCCTGGCCGCGACAATCTCTCTCGGAACCCTGGCTCCGGCCTTGGCCGATGGCGCGGCGAGCACCCGTAACATCTTGCTCGGTGGCGCGGCCGCCGCCGTCCTTATAACGAATTACAATCACAAGAAACGCATCAAACAAAACGAGCAGCGCCAGGTTGCGCGCCGTCAATCGGCATACCGTTCGTGGTTTTATCACCGCTATGGGTATTATCCGACCGAATCGCAGTACCGCCAGTGGTACTACCGCACGTACGGCCAGAATCCGTAAATCCGGCGGTCTGACACACACTGTATAGACAGCAAACAGGAGAGTCATCCGCCAAGCGCGGGTGGCTCTTCAGTATTTTCGGGGAGAATGACGACGGGCGGCGCTTGTGGGTGGCGCTTGCGCTTGCGATTGCCTTGCATTTAATCTTTAGCGGCATCTCTACCGGCTCACGCACCGACGAGCCTGAGAAAATTCAAGTCGCGCAACTCGTCCGCATTTCGGTTGCACATCGGCCCAAGCCCACACCCAAGCCGACACCCAGACCGACGCCAAAACCGATTATCATTATCGCACCGCGCAAGCTGGTGATCGTTCCGCGCACGCCGGCACCGGCCGCACCCGCGGCAAAAACGGGACTCGCAAAGTCGATCGCTCATACGCGGCATCACAGCCGGCACGTTTCGCACATCGCCGTCGCGCCGAAACCGAAAAACGGCGCGGGGCTTGGCGCAAGCGGCACGGGACGCGGCAAGATCGGCCTGACCGGCAACGGTACCGGCTCGGGCGGCGAAGGCAACGGGCCCGGCACCGGCGGCAACGGCACCGGTGTTGCGGGCGGAGCGGAGCCGTGCGGATTCGTCGAGTTTATCAATATCAACGGCGCCGGCTACGATCGTTCGACCGGCGGGTTTCATCAAGACATTCTGATGCGCGTCCACTACGGAAACAAAACGTCGCAAGATTACCGCCTCGATTGGCAATTTTACTATCCAAGCGAGGCTGCGTTTCCGTGGTCCGATCAGAACATCAAAAATCCGGACTTCCCGGTGATGTTTCAATTCCCACCCGCGGACAAGCGCTCAGGCGAACCCGACATCGTGCAATACGTGATCCAACACAGCACGACGGACGGTTTCACAAAACTCAAAGACTGCCCCGGCGGCGGCTAAACCCGCCGGCGATAGTGGCTAAGAACTAATGCAGTCTTTCGAGTGCTTCGAAACGTTGATCGCTGCGCGCCATCCAGCGCTGCAAACCGGCAACTTCGCCTTCAACTCGCGTAAAGCGTTCGTCGACGCGGGAAAAACGCTCATCGACACGGGTAAAGCCGAGCGAAACGGCTGAATGCAAGTCAACCAACGCCAACCGGATATCAATCACGGCAAACCGGGTTTCGGCCACTGTGGACTGAGTTGCGGCCAAGGCCGACTGCGTTTCGGCAACCGTAGACTGCGTTACGGCCAAGGCCGACCGCACTTCGGCAACAGCCGACTGTGTTTGGGCACCAGTGGACTGCGTTGCGGCCAAGGCCGACCGCACTTCGGCAACGGCCGACTGTGTTTCGGCAACCGTGGACTGCGTTGCGGCCAAGGCCGACTGCGTTTGGGCAACGGTAGACCTGATGCTGGCCACAGTCGACTGAATATCGACCATTGTATTCATCACGTCGCGGATCGTCGGTTCTTCTTGCATGAGCGCAAGCATAGCATGCGCGTGTTGCGAGATTGTTTCCTGCAGTGCCCCCCTTGCGGCGCGAAGCGTCCGCAGCAGTAGCTGGACAACACCGCCCATCGACAAGCTCAGGGTGACACCGCATCCGTCGAGTGTCGCAGGAGCTAGGGCTGATACAGTAGCTGGGAGGCTTTCTTTTTGATGCAGACAATCGGTTCCGTCCCAAAACGCGCGCTTGAATTCGGCATTTATCGCGACGGCGATAACAATTTGGATGGGTCCCAGGCAGTTACGCTCGGGCAAGCCGTTACCGTAAGTAAATCGGATTTCAGCATCGACTTCGCGGTCGAAGATACGACGTCGCGCCGCAGCGGCAACTTGCAAACGTTTCGTTATGGAATTGCCGGCGGTGCCGTGCATAATCCGCACGTGGGTCCCGGCGCAGATATGGCGTCACCCCAAAACCTGGCGGCATTTGTAGCGCGCACGCTCGACGAAGCGCAGAACAACGGATCCCGGCAGACGTGGATCGAGTTGAGCGACCACGGCGGCGGCGACGGTGGCGGGCTAGAAGCGGACAGCAAGCATCAAATTATGTCGATCGACAATATGGCGGCGGCAATTGCACAAGGTGTCGCAATGCATGCGAAGGCTCATCCGGAGGATGCGGATCGCAGAGTAGACGGCGTCGTTGCAAATCAGTGTTTGATGTCCAGCCTCGGCTTTGCGGATGACTTGTCGCATGCCGGCGTCAACTATCTCGCCGCAAGCCCCGAAACGATGTTATCGCCGGGAACGCCGTCGAGCGTCGCTCACGCGATCGCACAACATCTTGACGACCCGGTCGCAATGGCGAAGGCTGTCGTTAGCAACGTGATGGAATACAAATATGCGGCAGGCGGCGAACAATGGGGCCCCGCAGCGGCGTTCGATGTGCTCGATCTCGACCGTCCGAAATGGAATGCCGTCGAAACGACGGTGAAAATATTCAACGACGCCGTCGGCACTGCGGCTAAATCCGAGACGGCGGCGATTCGGGAAGACGCGCGCGCGATTGATGGGATGGTCCGATTTCCCGAGGCAACACCGGATATGCCTTGGCATGCAGATCGTCCGGCTATTGCGCTGTATCGTACGATTGCAAGCGACGGCCGCCTGTCCGCGGATCTGCGGGCCGACGCCGCTTCGGCAGCCACCGCAATCGCAACCACGGTGCTTGCGCACCGGGAGAGTGGCGATTTTGCGCCCTTCGCCGGCGCGAGTTACGCGGATGCCGCCGGGCCAACCGTGCATTTTCCCGTCTCGCCCCGCCAAATCGACCCCTGGGCGCCGCACCTTTCGGAGCGCGAAAATACGTTCTACAAGCGTGTCGACGGCGATACAATCGCTCGAATTATTGCCTAACAACACAGATTTAACGGCGTATTTACGGTTGATTGACACTCGGTACCTCGCTAAGCGAGACACCAAGCGACCGTCCGGTTTATACTAGAC
>JALZBM010000185.1 GCA_030947385.1 Vulcanimicrobiota bacterium | reverse complement strand
GTGCTAACGTCGAACGTGTCGCCTTTTTTTCGCCCGAGGAGTGCGTGTCCGAGCGGCGACTCGTTTGAGAGACGATGGTTGGGCGGATCCGATTCGGCGGAGCCGACGATCGTGAATTCATGCGAATCGCCGCGGTCCAAATCTTTTACTTTAACGGTAGAGCCCAAATGCACTTCGCCATCCGTGTACTCGCCCTCATCGATAAGCCGCGCGTTGCGAATCATCTGCTCGAGCTTCATCACGCGGCCTTCGACGAACGCCTGCTCTTGCTTGGCATCTTCGTACTCGGCGTTTTCGCTGATGTCGCCGAATTCTTTTGCCTGCCGGATGCGATCGTTGACTTCGCGCCGGTGAATGGTCTTCAGGTCGTCAAGCTCTTGTTCGAGCTTTGCCAGACCCTCGCGGGTGAGGACGATCTCTTTTTCGTTCAACTGGGGACCCTCGAATTCTAAGAAAGGCGCTCTCTCGAGCGCCAAGGGCCGTTGATTCAGTGGACCCGGCCTCGCGCCCTTTCTAGAATGTATCGGCCGAGGCGGTTTCGCGGTTACACCGCGGCGCATAGGAATCGACCGAGCCCACGGCCTAGCTGTGGGTATGGCGCGCACGCCCCTTCTTCAAGCAATGCAAGCTTCGGCGATTCGCGCCGCGTCCGCGCACGGTATCTCGCGCGGCGACTTTCTGCGGGGCTCGCTCGCCGCCTCGAGCCTTATCGCAGCCGGGTGCAATCATGAAACGTCCGGCGCCCGCGGCCGCGAACGAATCGTCATCGTCGGTGCGGGCCTTGCGGGCCTAACCGCCGCGATGACCCTGCATGACGCCGGCGTAGCCGCTTCTCTTTACGAATCCTCCGGCCGCATCGGTGGCCGCGTCCATTCCGAAACGCACTACTGGGACGACGGTCAGCACACCGAGTGGTGCGGCGCCATGATCGACACCAAACACGCGACGATGCACGCCCTCGCACATCGCTTTAACGTGCCCTTGCTGGACACGGTCGCAGCGTGGCCGAAAGGCGCGCGCGACACGGCGTACCTGGATCATCGCTACTATCCCCTCGGGCAAGCGGACAAAGACTTTGCATCCATCTTTGCGGTATTGCAGCAACAAAACGCGCAGACACGCGGCAACACTACGTATAACGCGGTCACACCGCTTGGACGCAAGCTCGATGCAATGAGCGTCGCGCAGTGGATCGAGGCGCACGTGCCGGGCGGTCTGCACTCTCAACTCGGCCGTCTCATCAAGGAGGCGTACCGCAACGAATACGGCGTGCAAATCGAACGGCTTAGCGCGCTCAATCTCGTGTATCAACTGGGAGTGCAGCCGCAGTATCGCGGCACGGGCCAACTGAACGTGCTCGGTTATTCGGATCAGCGTTTCACGAGCGCCACGGGCAATCAATCGATTCCGCTCGCGATCGCGCGCTCGCTGCCGGCGGGCAGCCTGCAGCTCAACCACCGCTTGCTGGCACTTTCCAAGCGGCCTGCAGGCGGCTACGATCTCACATTTTCCAGCGGCGACGCAACGCTCAAGGTGCAAGCGGATCGCGTCATTCTTGCTATTCCTTTCATCGCGCTGCGCGCGGTCGATTATTCGGGTGCGGGATTCGATGCGCGTAAAAAACAGGCGATCGACACGCTCGGATACGGCTCTCACACCAAGGTCCACATGCAGTTTACACAGCGTCCGTGGTTGCGGCCCGGACGGTGGCCGGGCCCGGTGAACGGGCAAATCTGGACGGACCTGGGTTTTCAATGTTCGACCGATTTTTCGCTCGGTCAGCGCGGCAAGTCGGGGATCCTCGAACAATTCACCGGGCCGCCGGCCGGCATGCGCGATTTGCCGATTGCGCCGTATGCAAAGATCGCCGATTCGCCTGCGGTGAAACGGCACGTGCGCGACTTCTTGGAGCAGCTCGATTCGATTTGGCCCGGCGTATCGCGATTCTGGAACGGAAAAGCGACGATGGGCGATGCCCAGGCCGATCCGAACATTCAAGCCAGCTACTCGAGTTGGCTGGTCGGCCAATACACGACGATCGCCGGCTACGAAGGCGTGCGGCAAGGAGAAGTTCATTTTGCCGGCGAGCACACCTCGGTTGACTATCAAGGTTTTATGGAAGGCGGCGCGCGCAGCGGAGTAGACGCCGCAAAAGAAGTCCTTGCGGACTACAAGATCAAACTTCGATCCGCTCCGGCCGGCGCACGAACGTAAACCACACCCAGCCTCCGAGCGCATAAACCGCAAAAACGTACGGGAAATAATTGACCGGTGCCGCCGGCACGGGATACACGAGCGTGATCGAGGGCTAGAACAAGAATGCGATTGCAACGGCCGAGACCAGCACGTCCGCCGGCCGGCACTCGCCGATCCGTCGCAGATAGGCCGGCGCCGCGAGAGCGATCATCGCATAGATCACGATGAAGGCGAACGCGCTGAGGGTGCCCGCATAGTTGAAGATGTCGACGGGCGCCCAATGCAGTGCGAGCATCGCGTACGCGACCAGGAGCATCGCAAGGGCCGATACGCCGAGTGCTACGTGCGGCGTTTCGTGCCGCGGATCGACGGCCGTTGCAGCAGGCGGAAAAATTTCCGACCGTCCCATCGCAACGATGATGCGCGCGCTCGTGCTCACGCAGGCGAGCGCAACCGAGAACGCGCTAAAGCACGCGCCGATGAGGATCGGCAGCTTGAGGTAGCCGATATGCAAGTTTTCGGCCAGCGTCCCAAGGGGTGCTGCCAGTTTGTCGAGCGTCGTTCCCGTGCCGCGCAAACCCAACACCTCGGCGTATACGACGACAACGAAGAACAGCGTTGCAATGATCACGCTGCTTAACACCGCCCGCGGAATAACGATCAGCGGGTTGCGCGCTTCCTCTCCGAATGCCGTCGCACTTTCAAAACCGACCAAACTAAAGACCGCTACCGAGGCAATACCCAGTCCGATGTCTTTTGCGTGCGCGCCGGCGAGGTGCACCTGATCGGGATCGGGCGCGAGTCCGTGCCGCAGAAAGATCGCCGTCACGATCACGCAGATCATGGCAACCGAAACGACCTCCAGCGTTAACATGATAATCGTGGAAATCTGCACGCCGCTGTAGGACAGGTAGAAACAGAACGCCGCGACGGCAAACATCGGCACGGGCGCCCAGACCGCACCGCCAAAGAGCCCGGCAATTTGCTGGGTAAAAAGTGCGAGCGCACCGAGCACGGCGGCGCCGACAAAGACGTAGGCCCAAATCATGCACCAGCCCGCAACCGCACCGCCGACGGGACCGAGATTTTGCGCTGCGTATCCGAACATCGAACCGACGGCGCTCGAACGCTTCGTAAACGCGTTGAGATTAAACGCGACGAAGACCAGCATCAAGCCACCGAGCACGTATGCGAGCCACGAACCGTTGCCGGCACTTGCATACATGTTGGGCGCGATGAGTACCGGCGTCATCGTCAACCCGATTAGTGCCAGCGACGCCGCCAGCACTTCGATGAAGGTCAATGAACCCGAGCGGAGCCTTTGCACGCGCCGCTACAGCTTTATCGCGTAGTTTATCACCATGTTGAACGGTTGTTTTGCAGACGTGATGCCGACCTGCGTGTTATTGAACCACAACCCATAGGGGTAGAGCAGTTGTTTAGGCGTTGCTGCGGCGCTCAAGAAGTTTCCCGAGGGCGGCAAGATGTTTGAGGGTAAACTTGAGTACACGCAGGCCGTGCTCGTGTCCCATGCGTACCCGCGTTGGTAGCACTGGTTGTACAGGCCGGTCGCGATGAGCGTCAGCGTAGACTTGGGTGAGACGTCGTAGGCGACTTGCAGGTTCATCGTGAGTTGCGAAGGCTGACGCAAGGCACCCATGCTATCGAATCTGTTCCCGGTGAACGAATCGGGAATGAAAATCGACCCACCGCTACCGCAATAGAGTCCCGGCGTGGCGCTGGTGGTATCCAGCGGCGCCGTGCCCGCCGGAGGCGTGCAGGCTTGCGGAACGATTCCGGGGACGGAAAGCGGAGAGCCGTAGTAACCGCCGCTGCTGTACGTAAAACTCGGCGTCACCGTCAATTTACGGTGCTTGTAACTCAGAATGAGAGACGCCACGTTCGGAACGGCATAGCTGTTTGCGCTCGCAAACGGACTCGGTATAACATCGTACGGCACGTAGTCGGCGTTCCGGTCCATCAGCGTCTGGGCGTTGTTGTTATAATAGATGTTTGGGATTGTGGTGGCGCCGCCGGATTGATCCAAGCCGGCGAATGTGGCGCTACCGTTCACCGCGTTTGCGTTATTTCCGCACAGCGCCGTCTGCGACGGCGCGTACGTGGGTGCCCCAGTTACGGGGTCGGCGGGTCCCGCCGGAGCGCAAGCGGATGTATATGAATTGTACTTCTGAATCGAGTCGTTCAACACGTCGATGACGTTGCGGCCGTTCGAAAAATTATTGTACTTGATTCGCGTATGCGTGAACGTATAAGAAAGCTGCGCTGCAAAACCCTCCTGATCGAAGTCGCGGTACCGGCCCGAAAATTCGAGACCGTACGAACGCAGCGTTCCGACGTTGACTCCGGCGAGCGTGCCGCCGAGTGCGCTGATGTTAAGATATTGCAGCTGGTTCTTCGTAGAGCGGTAAAACGGCGAAGCCTTCAGCGAGAAATTGCCGAGCCGGCGCTCGTACGAGAAATCGAAATTGTCCGACGTATCGGGGCGCACGTCGTGGTTGGGCGTGGTGTATCCGAGGGCGGAGAACTGTCCCAAGAACGACGGCAAATCTTGTTGATAGGTGTTGTACTGTTGATACGAGGTCGCCGCCGGGCGCGCGTAGCGCCCGTACGATCCGCGTAACACGGTGTTTGGACCGGCAGCGTACGTAAAGGCAATGCGCGGTTGCAGAACGGTAGCCGACGTCGTGCCGCCCGTCGTGTTCGTAAACGGGTTGGTCGCACGCGAGGCAAATCCGGCCGGACACGGGCCAAGGCCGGCCACAGCGTCAAAGCGCGAGACGTCCGACTGTCCCGCG
>JALZBM010000184.1 GCA_030947385.1 Vulcanimicrobiota bacterium | reverse complement strand
GAACAAGGTCACCACCGCAGCGAGATCGGTGGGCAAAATCGCGTAGCCCAAACGCCAGCCCGTCATCGCATACGCCTTTGAGAAGCCGTCAACGATGATGGTGCGCTCTTTCATACCGGGCAACTCCGAAATTGAAAGAAACTCGCCTTCGTAAAAGTTGCGGCTGTAAATTTCATCGGACATGACCATGAAATCGTGTTTGTGCGCGAGCGCGGCAACGCGCTCCAAATCCGAGCGCAGCAGTACGCCGCCGGTCGGATTGTGCGGCGTATTGATCACGACCACTTTCGTGCGGCCGGATACCTTGCTCTCAAGCTCGTCCAAGTCGAGCCGGAAGTTCTTGCTTTCAAGCAGCGGTATAGGCGTGATCTTCGCTTGCAAATAACTGGCGACCGACGCGTACGCGGGGTATGCGGGATCCGCATAAATCAGTTCGTCGCCGGGATTGAGCAGGGCGCTCAGCGTGTTCCAAATGATCGGCTTGGCGCCCGGAGCAACCACGACGTTCTCGCGCGTAAACGCACCCGGCATCTTGCGGAAGTTGCTTGCATAGGTAGCAATCGCGTCGCGCAGTTCGGGAATGCCGGCCGAAGGCGTATAGTGCGAATAATTATCGCGAATCGCTTTGATGCCCGCTTCCTTGATATGGTCGGGCGTATCAAAATCGGGTTCGCCGATTTCCATGTGCACGACTTTGCGGCCCGTTGCTTCGATGACGCGCGCACGCGCCAGCACTTCGAATGCGCTTTCGCTTCCGAGGCGAGAGACGGCGTCGCAAAATCGATTCGCAGATGACGCGATCATAATCGTTTTTTAACCTTTCGAGTTGCGAGGTGGGTTACTCCGCATGGCGAAACCCTGGCCTACATTTATGCGCACCCTAACGGAAGTTTTTACGCCGGGAGCTCCGACTCTCCCCGAGGGCTTGCGAACTCTCGTCGTTTCTCCCGAGCGCGAGCTCGAACCTGGAATGACCGTACGCGCCACCTTCACGTTCCGCAATCAGGGCGGCGCGCCCGCGACGGGCGTGCGCGTTCGGATGAATATGCCCGAAGGCTTGGTGTATCTGGTCGGCACGGGCTTGCTGGACGCCGTGGCCCTGGACGACGAACAAGGCAACTGTCCGCTGCTTTCACGCAACGGCGCCCACATCGGCGATGTCGCCCCGGGCGAAGAACGGCGCATCGAAATCGCATACAGTGTTGCGGGCGCTATTGAAAACGGATCGGCGATCGAACTGCAAGCCGCGGTCGCGGCATTTGAAATTGCACCGGTCGGATCGAACGTCGCGCGCTTGGTTGTCCGCTCGCAGCCGGTTCTTGAAAATAAGCTAACCTCGATCGGCATCGAGGCTCGCCACGGCGACGCGCATCCGGGTGCCGAAGCAACCCTCACGGTGCGCGTACACAACGCCGGCGAAAGCAGCGCGCACGACGTCGTTGCGGTGGTGCCGATTCCCGCGCATACGACCTATATTCCAAACTCCGCGCGTGTGAACGGGCGCGAGATCGAAGCGGACCTCAAAGCGCCGTTCGATCGCGCGTATGCCCCCGTCATCTCGCGCACGCTGCCCGCCAGCGCAACCGTGACCCTCACATACCGTGTGCGCATTGACGATCCGCTCGACGACGGCACGGCAATTGCTACGCGTGCTACGATTGCATCGCAAGAGACAACTGCGTTCGATTTGGACGAGACGACACTCACGATTACTGCGGCGCCGCGTTTCGATGATGACCAGACGACCGTCACCGTCGAACCCGCAGCCGACGTCGCACCCGGGCAACGCGTAACCTTGCGCCTGCAAGCGACCAATGCGGGTACGATGACCGCCCATAATGTCAGTGCGTCCGTTACGTTGCCCGACGGTTTGCTGCTCGTACGCGGCGCCAGCCGTCTCGACGGCCGCCCGTTGCGCGAGAAGCGCAAAGAAACCGGCGTTTTCGAAATCGGACAAATCGACGCGCGCGCAACCCTCGAACTGTGTGTGGACGCAATGGTTGCCTCGCCGCTGCCGAACGGAACGCAACTCGAGCTTGCCGTTGCTTTAAAATGGGAATCCGCGGAACGGCTGTTCCCGCGGTTACTGACCGTTCGTTCCCAGCCCTTTCTCGCACCGCGCCGCAACGGAATCCGTTCGGTTAGCGCGCCGCTCGTGCGGCCCGGGGAAGAAATCGAAGCCGTCGTCAACATCTGTAACGATGGGAGCGCCGCCGCAACCGACGCAGTGCTCGAACTGCACGTCGATCCCGCACTCGATGACGTGCACATCCTGGAAAAAAATACCAAAATTGCGCTGGAAAACTCGTGCGCCGAAATCGATCGGATCGAGCCCTACACGTCGCGCCGCTTTACGGTGCGCGGCCGATTGCGGTCGCCGTATCACGACCGCACCGAGTTTGTCCTCGGCGCGAGTCTGCACACGCTCGAACTTGGCGAATCCGCGCTCGGTGAAGCGCGCTACCGCGTCGATTCGCACGCGGCGTTTACGCCGGTTCGGTCCACGATTGGCCTCGTGGCCGACGATGTGTTGCGGCCCAATCAGTTGGCCGACGTCTACGTCCGGCTGGTCAACGAAGGCACCGATGCGGCAAACGACGTGCGCCTTCGTTTATATATCTCTCCGGAAGCGCGCTTGGAAAGCGTCGAGGGCGCAACGCGTGAAAAAACCTCGCTGCTCTTCGGCGAGATCGCACCGGGAGCTTCGGTCGAGGCACGTCTGGGATTGCGGCTCCTGCGCAGCCTCGCGCGCGAGTTTCCGGTGACGGTCGATTCCGTGCTGACGGCGAATTCGTTGTTACCGACACCGCTGTACCGCATGACGATCGTAACGACGGCAGAACCCGACTTCTCGGTCGGCGCGCTGCAAAGCGAACCCGTCGACGTCGCGGACGTCGGCGAAACGGTCGAGTACGTTCTGCATGTGCGCAACGGCGGCGACGGCCCCGCGCGGCGCGTGCAAGTCAACGTCGATTCAACCGATGCGCTCATCTACGTGCCCAACAGCACGACGGTCAACGAAGTCAGCGTGCGCGACGTCGGTGCGCAAGCGCCGTTTACAAACGAACGCGGAATCGTTTTGAACGATGTCGATCCAGGCATCGAAGCAACGATCCGCTGGCGCGACGTGGTTCACAACGGTTTATCGGCGGGCGATTCCATCGTCCGCATCGCGCACATTCGCTACGACGGCGACCGCGTCGATGAAGTCGTATCGAGTGAGTTAAAGGTGCGTTCCGCGCCCTCGTTTGCCAATAATATTCCCGGGCTACCGTTCGGTCTGGACGGGATGGTCGGCCCCTCTTTAGGAAGTGCGCAGCGCGCCCTTCCCAGCGGCGACGATCGCTACATGGAGTTGCCGCCCGCGACGCCCGTCGGAGCCAACGACGGCTACGAATTGCAGAGCACGACCCAATACCTCTCGCTGGAATCGTTGGACGAACCGGCCGCGGAGATGCACCTCAACGGAGACGCGCACACGGCCCGCTCCTTGGATCAAATTCCGACGCTCTGCACGTTTACGCACGACCAGCTCGAAAAGACGCTGCGCTTCCTGGACGAAGCGCGTTTCGGCGGATTGATTTCTCACTTGTTTACGATTCGTGCGTTTTTGCCGACGGCGATCGCGGGCACCGGCCGGTTAACGAGCGCGCTGCAATCGGAACGCGATCAGCTGCGCGACGTGCTCGACCGGCTGTTTATCAAATTGCGCTTGCCCAATTACGTAGTCGATGCGCGCGATATCGAAACTCCGGCGATGCGATCGACGCTGCTGGCATTCGTCGACGCGCTCGGGGAAGCCGAAGCGGGCGGCATACCGCAACAACAAGCGCCGCTTCTGCTCAGTGGAAGCATCAATGGGGGACACGTGAAGGGCATGCGGTCGCGCATCGAAAACGCGCGCTTGAGCACCTCCCCCACGTGGCTTTCGCTGACTGCGTTTATGGTGGACGGCACGCCGGCACTTCGTGCGTACCGGGAACAGTTGGGGGCACGCTTCGACGAACTCGGCGTACTCGAACCGCGCGCGTTTTTGGATACGCTGCAACGTGAATCCGTCCCGTCGCTCGACGCGGCGCTAAGTGAGGTCAAAGCCGGCCTGTTGACGCTCGCTTAAAGTGGCGTTCGTCTTCGGCTTTCTCATTCTGCTCGGGTTGATCGGCGCTGCACTGGGAGTCTATGCGTTTATGGCGCCAAAGAAAGTGCCGGTTCTCGTAACGTCGCCGGTGCCGCCGCCGGATAGCGCCGAAGAAGACGATCCTTCGGATGACGTGTTATGGACGAATGAAGCCGGATCGGAGTTTTCCGGTCTGAGTGAATCCGCGCGCTGCGATCTCATTTTCGCCGTCGCCGCTCTTGACGACGATGCATCGGTCCGGTTGCTCGTTCACGCCCTGGACGATCCGTCGCAGACGGTTGCACTCGCAGCGGCACATGCGCTTGCCCGCGGCGGCCGCCTAGACGAGGTGCGCGCGTACGCGCGCAGCCACGACGGACCGCGCTCCGAGGAGCTTCTGCAGTTGCTCGGCTTGCTTGCGTAGAAAACAGGCTAGGTGAGCGCGAACACGTTGACGGGCATCTTTGCGCCAGGATCGCCGGCGCTTTTAGAGACGTTGCGGACTTTGGTTCTCACGCCCGCCGCCTCGACCGAACCCGGCGCGCTGATTCGGGCGGAATTCACGTTCTTAAACGTCGGTGGCGCAGTGGCCACGGGAGTCCGTGCGCGCTTTGCATTGCCGGCGGGTGTTGAAGCCGTACCCGGTTCCGATACGATTGACGATGCGCCGCTGTGCGATGGCGAAAGTTTTATCGCCAGCAACGGCGCGAGCGTGGGCGAACTCGAATCCAATGTGTCGCGGCGTATCTCGATTACGTATAAAGTCGACGACGTCCTCGAAGACGGAACCGAGCTTACCTTTCAAGCTGCGGTCGTTTCGGATCAGTTGGCAATTGCCGGATCGAATATGGAACGCTTGGCCGTTCGCAGCAAACCGGTCCTGCAAAATCCCGGGACGCTCGTCACCATTATTGCATCCGACAC
>JALZBM010000183.1 GCA_030947385.1 Vulcanimicrobiota bacterium | reverse complement strand
TTCGTCCCGAATCGATTGACGTTTGCAGCCCTAAACCTTCTTCTTCGAACGCGTCCGGTATCGGATACCCCATTACACCGATCATCTCGCCTGCCTGTAAACCGTCGGAATCGCCGAGGCGGGCGGCGGGAAGAACCGTCTTGGTTGAAATAATTGCAATGTCCAGAGACGGGTTTTCCGCCGCAATGCGGCCCGGCACGCGCCGCTTGTTTTCGATCGTGACATGCAACTTACGGGCGCCGCTGATCGCGTGCTGTACGGTCAGAATGTCGCTTCCCCACGGGCCACTCGCGACGACGAATCCGCTCGCATAGGCGTCATCCCACGAACGCTTATTCTCACTGGGCACCTGCATCGTTAAAAGAACGACCGACGGGCGCAAGCTCTTGACCGCGCCGACGAACGGGTCGGCGCTTTTCTGCGAACAGGCCGCAAGGAAAATCAAGAGTATCGCCAGGGAAAAACATCTCATGGAAAGCGTTCGCGCAGTTCGGCGCGCAGGGCATCGATGCCCTCACCCGTTTTCGCACTGACCCGCAGGTTGCCGGAAGCGTCCGGCAGGTCGGTTAGCGCGCGGTCGCATTTATTAAAGATGGTCAAGCGCGGTTTCGCATCCAGCTTGAGCTCGTGCAAAATGGCATTCACGCTCGTCTGCTGGCGCGGCCAATCGGAATTCGATGCGTCCAGGACGTGGAGCAGCAGATCCGCATCTTCCAATTCCTCTAGCGTCGCGCGGAACGCCGCGATTAGATCGGGCGGCAACTCGCTGATGAATCCGACGGTATCCACGACGCGGATGGACTGTTTGGGACCCAAGTAGACGCTACGAACGGTCGGGTCGAGCGTGGCAAAGGGCTGATCGGCGACGTGCGCGTCGCTACGCGCCAAGCGGTTTAAGAGCGAGGATTTGCCGACGTTGGTGTATCCGACGAGCGCAACGAGCGGTTCGTGCCGCTCGCCCGCGCGCCGCGTCGCGCGCGACTTGCGTACCGCTTCGACCGCGGTGCTCAACACTTTGATGCGCAACGCGATTCGCCGGCGGTCCGTTTCGAGTTTGCTTTCGCCGGGACCGCGCGTGCCGATGCCGCCGCCCAGGCGCGAGAGATCGGCGCCGATGCCCGTCAAGTTCGACTGACGGTATTTTAGCTGCGCGAGTTCGACTTGCAGTTTGCCTTCGCGCGTTCGCGCGTGCCGCGCGAACACGTCGAGAATCAGCATCGTCCGGTCAACGATCGGCACCTCGATGATCTTATCGAGATTGCGACGCTGCCGCGGCCGCACGTCGTTGAGAATGAACAGAATCTGCGCGCCGGTCTCTTTAATGCGTCCGGCGACATCGTGCGCCTTGCCGCTTCCGATCAGCAAGCCCGGATCGACGCGATCGCGTTTCTGCACGATGCGCTCGAGGACGCGCGCGCCGGCGGCAGCGATCAGCGCTTCGAATTCAACCAGTTCGGCCTCGATGGGATGTTCGCAGTCGTGCAGGTCGACCGCCAGTACGAGGGCGGGAACGGCCGCTATTTTGCCGGCCGCTGCAGGCGTTCTACTAGCCACGCAAGTCCCTCATTGTACCGCGGCCCCGGACGTTCCAAAATGTCGGCGGAGTCGATGGTGAAAACGTGGCGTTGCGCAACGGCACGCAGTGATTTCCACGGTTCCGTTTGCAAGACGCGTTGCAAACGCGTGGATTTGTCGGTGATGATGACGTCGGGCTGCAAGCGCAGCAACGCCTCGGCGCTATAGGGCGCATATGCTGCGTGCAAGTCCGCTGCGGCGTCGCGGCCGCCGGCTAGGCGAATCAAATCCGATATATAGGATTTCGGTCCGACGGTGTAGATCGGCGACGTATCGAGCACGACGAATACGGTGGGCGCGCGCCGGAAATGAATGCTCGCATGCAACCGTGCGGTTCGCGCATGCAAGCTCTTTTCCAATGCGGCGGCCTGACGCGGGTGTCCCGTTAGCGCGCCGAGCGCTTCGATGTTGCGGAAAATATCGCCGAAAGAGTCGTTCGTAAGAAGTGCCCGTTGCACGCCCGCCCGGCGCAGCGGCACAAGGAAACGATCCTGCGCCGGAATGGCGACGATGAGACTGCCATGCAGTTGCACGATGCGTTCGGTGTTCACGCTTGAAAAGTTCGCCACAACCGGTAGGCTACGCGCACCCGGAACGTCGGTGCTAAATTGATCGACTGCCACGATTTGGCGCCCCGCTCCGATCGCAACCAGATCTTCCGTAAAAGACGGCATGAGCGAAACAATCCGCGCTCCGTGCGGCGCGGACGTTACGGCGGATGTATTTCTCGAGCCGCTGCATCCACAAACCGCAAACAGAGCGCACAAAACGATGACCGGAAGTTTGAGCACGCGCAGCCCTTTCTTGTAACCAGGAGAGCCCGCCTGCGCTGCGTAATGCTCTGCGTTCGCAATTGCGCAGGGAAGCCGGTGGAGATGCCGGCACGGTCGCGCCACTGTAGGCGGGGAGCCGCTCCTGGGTCACTATCCGTAAAACGATGGGAAGGCCCGGAGCATCAAAGCTACGATCCGCAAGTCAGGATACCGACGCAATTTGCTGCTCGAAATCATTCCTCGCAATAAGGAAGGACAGCATGTTACGATCTTCTTTGTCGCGCGCATTCTATGCGGCGATCGTCCTGGCCGCCGCAACTCCCGCGGCCGCCCAGTCCGCTCCCTCGCCTTCTCCATCGCCTCAACCGCTGACGGAAATCGGCCGCGTTCAAACGAGTGACCGTTCGATTGAAACGGTAACGTCGGCCGCGCGCACGACGTACGTGGTCACGAAAGAACAAATGCAGCGCAATGGCTACCGCAACGTCGGTGATGCAATCGCTGCGCTGCCGGGCGTGCAAATCGCGCATCTCGCAGCCGTCGGCGGTGTTATCAGCTACGGCGTGCGGGGCATGTCCAGCACGCAAGTGCTCGTACTCGTAGACGGCATCCCGGCCCCCGGTTCGTTTTCCGGTTCCGTCAATCTCGCATCGCTCTCGACGAGCGGCGTGCAGCGCATCGAAGTTGTCGAAGGCGGCGGCTCGACGCTGTACGGTCAAGGTTCGATGGGCGGCATCATCAACGTCATCACCCAAGGCAGACGACCGAAGGCGGGCGCCGATGTGCGTCTTGGTTCCTTCGGCGACCGTGCACTGCGGTTCGAAGCGGGTGGTTTCTCTTACGAACGAATCGTGGCGGGTAACGGATACCCCCTGCCCGGCGGTTCGGCGCGCGAAAATTCCGACTATGAAGCGACTTCGCTGCATGCGGGGTTCGATGCAAAAATCGGTTCGTTCGATGCAGCCCTACGGGCCGGCAGCACCGGTGGTCATCTCGGGGCGGACGGACCGCTCGGTTTCACTTCCCCGACTTCCCGCGAAAACGATCTCAATCAATTCGCAAGCCTGCGTCTCTCGCGCCGCGCGCGGCAGTCGGTCGTAACGGCCGAGTTCGGCGGGTCGCTTCAAACGATTGCCTTCGGCTGCCACGCCGATCCCAAAGCCGACCCCAATTGTTTCCAACCGGCGGTTGCCGTCAGCCACGAAAGCGCGGTTTCGTTCAACGTTCGTAACGAAGTGGACGGCGCCGCCAACCGCACGTTGTACGGAATCGATGTTTCGCGCGGCGTCGTGCGCAGCGATAGCGGCGGCACGTCAACGCCCGGCATATCGTTTAACGCGCTCGCGCATTCCGCAGCGTACGTGCAAGAAACGTCGTTTTTCCGCCGCGGCGGACGCATCTACGCGGGCATCCGGGCCGAACGCGACGGCGCGCTCGGCGGCGAGTTCTCACCGTCGGCCGGCTTTATCATCCCGCTGTCGACGGCGTTCTCCGTAAAGGGCAACGTCGCATCGGCATTCCGCGCTCCCAGTGCGAGCGAACTCTATTTCCCCGGCTACGGCAACCCGGCACTGCATGCCGAGCGTGCGAAGGTTGCCGATCTTTCATTAAACGCTTCGCGTTTGCTCGGCGGCGCGACTCTTGGCTGGTTTACCAATCGCACGAGCAACCTTATCGTTCCCGTGCTGGTCGATCCGGTCAACTTTATCTATGCGCCGGAAAACATCGATCACGCGTTGGTCGACGGCCTGACCCTCGATATTCGCACGCAGGCCGTGCATCATATCAGCGCGGCCTTCAACCTTACCGACCTCTACCGGGCCGACGACTTGGAGGCAAAAATGCGCCTTCCGCGCGACGCTGTGTTTACGACAAACCTTGCGTTGCAATATGCCGGAACGCCGACCGCTGCAGTCGAGAGCGCCGGCATCTCCGTACACAGCACCGGCGCACGAGGCCGCGTCGATTTGGAGCGGCCCGGTTTCGATCAGCCGGTTGCGTATTCGAACGTCTCGGCGTTCGTCCGCTTCAACATCGCTGCGTCGCTTCGTTTGAGTCTGCGGGGCGACAACCTGGGCAACGAACGGTTTGCCGAAGTTGCCGGTTTTCCGGTGCCGGGCCGCACATTCGCCGTCGAGCTATCGGCGCGATAACGAAGAGTACCGCGGCCGTGCCGGTGCGCCTCATCGCCGCAGGCGCGCTTACGGGAGCGTCGCTCATTGCTAGCCTGTCGGTCGGCGCGACCGCGCTCCCGCCGTTTGCGGTGTTGGGCGCGCTCTTGCACCCGCATCACCATTCCGACGTGACGACGATCGTGTGGTTGTTGCGCTTGCCGCGGGTATGCATCGCGGCGCTGGTCGGCTCCGCTCTCGGACTCGCCGGGGCGATGCTGCAAGGGATGCTGCGCAATCCGATCGTCGATCCGTATCTCACCGGCGTGAGCGCCGGCGCGGCGGCCGCAATCGCGGTTGCGGTTGTGTCGGGCGTAGCCGCTCCCCTCGTTCCGGCGCTCGGGTTCGTGGCCGGAATCGGCACGGCACTCTTAGTTGCCTCGCTCGCGCGCCGCGGGAGCGGCATCGACTCGACGCGCCTCATCCTCGCGGGCGTTTCGCTTTCGGCGTTATTCGCTGCGATCGTCACCGTTATTCTCACGCGGATCGAACAGAGCGCGGCCTCCGAAACGATCCTCTCCTGGCTTGCCGGTTCGCTCGCGGGACGAGGCTGGTATGAAATTCTCTGGACGCTGCCGTACGTGCTCGCGGGCTGCGCGCTCGCCGTTATCTG
>JALZBM010000182.1 GCA_030947385.1 Vulcanimicrobiota bacterium | reverse complement strand
CGAGGCGCTGCGCCGCGCGGAGTTCTCAAACGAGCAGCGGCGCAGCGGTGGATATGCGTACGCTAACGTGGTTCCGGCAGTGCGGATCGAAGGGTTTCATTTCTCGAGCGGAACCGATTTCTAAATAAGCCGAACGCAGCCAGCAGTACGCCGGGGATCACAAGCGGCAGATATGGCGCCGGCGTAACGATCACTTCCGGAAACGGTTGCAGCGATGCACGCAAGCCGATTCCGCCTGCGTGCACGATTTCGCCCGCGCCCGCCATGGCGATGCCTCCCGGAATCAACGCACCGCGTTCGTCTTCGACGGCAAAAAGGACGCCCGGACGCGGATCGGTCAATAGTACCGCCTTTACGTTGCGATGCGCGGCCGGAACCGCAAACGAATCGACGGGCAGGTTCCGTCCGCCGATGGGCGCCGTATTCGCGAACAATAGCACCGGCGAAAGAAACGACGTGTTGAGGGGTTGCGTGATCGTCAAGCGCGCCCCGTGCGAGTCGAAGGCAGCTACCGAGGCGGACGTACGCGGCTTCGTCCACAGGATAAAAGCTGCGAGATACGTTCGCCGGCCGCTCACGCCGATTGAAACGGCGGCCCGCCCCGGCCGCTCGAATACCGGCGCTTGCGGCGGCACCGCGACGCCAAATTGCAAAACGCCGGATGGTTCGCTCAAGGGAATGCTTTCGCCGGGACCGCGCACGATCGTTTGCGGGTCCGGCGCGAAAAGCGAACACGCAATTCCGGCTACGCCGACGAGCGTCGCGCCGGCGCATAAGAGCAGGTAGGTGCGATAACGTCGCACCATCCACCATTGCCACGCAATGAGCGCCATCAACAAGACGGCGTACGAACCTTGATGGTACCACGGTTGCGCCGGAAAGAAGTCTTGCGCGAGCACGGCCACGATGCACGCAACGGCGGCGATGAGAACCGGCACGGGTTACTTTTTTCCGAGCAACGGACGTACGGCGGCGGTCATTTGATCGAACGTAAGCGCACCGTCGAAACCGCTGGCAACCATGCCCGTGCGGTCGATGACGAACGTGGACGGAAGCCCGAGTGCCGCGTACACGCGGCCGTATTGTTGGCTTTGATCCAGCAATACCGGAAAATCGATCTGCAGCGAGCGTGCGAAAGAACCCGCGCGCTGCGCGGATTCGCCTTGATTCACGCCCAAGACGACCACGCCGCGATTTTTATACGTGCGGTAAAGACGTTGCAAGTCCGGCATCTCCGCGCGGCACGGCGGACACCACGACGCCCAAAGATTGAGCACGATGATTTTGCCGCGAAACGTCCGCAGCGATGCCGGCGTGCCGGAAAGGGACTGCAAGGGAAAACTCTGCGCGGGAGAGCCGGCGAGCGAACCCGGACCGATACCGCGCTGCGGGCCGGCCGAGCCAAAGTAGAGCAAACCGAACGCGCACAGCACGATTAGCGCCAGCGCCCAGGCGGCGGTCGCAGGACGCAGCATTACCAATCGCCCATGCGCTCTTCATCGACATCACCTTCAAACGCGACCATTCCGGCAGGCAAGATCGCAGCTGCAAGCGGCACGCCTTCGTACCGGATTTCGCGGCTGTGCGCGACGTCGACCGACCGTTCGAAGAGCGCGCAATACCGCTGGAGCACGTCCGGACTGCACAGCACCCGGCTGGGCCGGATGTGGTACATCTGACGGAATTTCGTGAACGCGCGCTCGAACTCAGCCGGCGAAAATTGCCGTCCGAGCCGAACCTCTCTGCGCACGTGTTCCAGGGTTGCTTCCTCCTGCGAAGAAAACGCGTGCCGTGCCGGCACAGATAATCGATGGGCGTGCGATCGCCGCGGAATTGCGCGACGATCTCGCAACACGCAGTACTGCGCTGCGTAAGTCCGGGATTCATCCCCGCCTACTTATAACGCTTGTCGGCGATGACGAGTCGAGCGCCGCATACGTGCGCAATCTCGCGCGGATGGGAGAACGGGTCGGAATCGACGTGGTCCTCGAACGCCTGCCGGGCCAATCCAGTGCGCAAGCCGTCAGAGAACGCCTGGAGCGAGCAGGCGCCGATCCGGACGTTCACGGCGTCATGTTACAGCAGCCGCTTCCCCAGCATCTTTCCATCCGCGCCATCGCGGATGCCATCCCGGTGCACAAAGACGTTGACGGGACGCATCCGACAAATCAGGGACACTTGGCATTTGGAAGCGGAACGGAGTTCGTGCCCGCCACTCCGGCGGCCGTCATGCTCCTGCTGGAGCGCAGTCCGATGTGGCCGCTTCGAGGTCGGCGCGCAATCATGATCGGACGCAGTATCGTGGTCGGCCTTCCGGTTGCGATGTTGATGCTCGCGCAAGACGCAAACGTGACCGTCTTGCACAAAGAATCCGGCGGGCTGCAGCCTTATCTGAAGCTCGCTGAAATCGTCGTCGTGGCCACCGGCGTACCGGGCCTCATTCGCGGCGACATGATCGCCCCGGGAGCAACGCTCATCGATGTCGGTACGACGGTCGTGAGCGGAGAACTCAAGGGCGACGTGGACTTTGAATCGGTTAGCGCAGTCGCGGGCGCGCTCACTCCGGTTCCGGGTGGTGTCGGGCCGGTGACCAACGTGGCGCTCATGCGTAACGTTCTGCTGGCGGCATCCCGCGAGCGCCGTTAATTCGAGCTGAAATATTTTCCGAAGTAGCGTTCCTGGGCGTCGCGGAATTCGTCGTCTTCGGCTTCGGAGTTGTCGGAGGCAATTTGTTGTTTTTTGCGCTCGAGAAGGCGGTGCAGTTGAGGCAGCAAACGGCGTAAAAATCCGAGTTCGACGGTCAAGCGTTGGCGCGTGCTTTTGAGTTCGAGAAGCCGCTGCTTCATCGTGTCGGCGACTTGAAGCGCATCGGCAACTAAGAACGAAACGCCTTGCGCATCTACCGGTACTTCGATCACCGGAACCGTGCCCGAGAATTCGACGATGAGCTGCAAATATTGGTCGAAGAGTTCGCGCACTTGCGCGGCAACGTCCTCGAGATCGTCTCCGTCATCCGGGCCGGCGGAATCGTCACCCGCGAGCATCTGCGCTTCAACGATGAGGTAGGGTTCGCGGCTGACGATGCGGTCGATGCGAAACCGCTGCGTACCCGTGGTCGAAATGTAGTAGCGCCCGAACGGCAGTTCCGTCACGTCGGCAATTTGCGCGATGGTGCCGACTTCGTGCGGCTCGGCCGCCGCGTCCCCCGCTTCGCTGCCCTCGCGAATCAGAATAACGCCGAAGCCCTCGCCCGTTTCGAGGCAGTCTTTGAGCATTTGCTTGTAACGCGGTTCGAACACGTGGAGGTTGAGGTTCGCTCCCGGAAAAAGCACGGCGTTGAGCGGGAAGAGCCGCAAGCGCGTTGACATCGGATGGCGCTGCTTCGCTAGCCCGGGCGAAGGGACCTTACAGCCGCCGATGCAAAGTAGCATCGCTCAAGGACATTCGCTTTCTTAAGGTCCCTCTGGAGGTACATTTCATGAAAAACCCCTTGGACTCGTTGCTCGGCACCGTGATCTCCGGCTTTATCCTCACTGCAATTCTGTATTTCGTCGCCGCCGCGATCGTCTCGAACTCCGCAAGGGTTGGTGGTTAATGGGCGTGTGGGGAGAACCGATCCTACGCTGGTTCCACTTCTTAGCCGGCGTTATGTGGATCGGCTTGCTGTATTACTTTAACTTTGTCAACGCCGATGCCGTCAAGGCGGCGACGGCCAATAACGAACAGGCCCCGATCGGCAAATATGTCATGCCGCGGGCACTGTTCTGGTTCCGCTGGTCCGCAGTTGTTACATGGATCATGGGCATGGGGCTGCTGAGCACGTTTCCGCCTACGCCGGGCGGCTTGGACGCAGTTCCGGCCGCGTTCGGGTTCCAAGGTGCATACGCACCGATCGGTATCGGCGCTTGGCTCGGCACGATCATGCTGCTCAACGTTTGGGGAATCATCTGGCCAAACCAGAAAAAGATTCTCGGTATCGTTCCCGCAACCGACGAGGTGAAGGTCAAGGCGCGCCGCGCTGCATTTCTTGCATCGCGCGTAAACACAATGCTTTCGATTCCGATGCTGTGGTTTATGGCTACGGGTTTCCATCACGCCGGCGGCATTTACACGCACTAGCGCGTTTGCTCGTTCGATTCTTTAGGGGCGTCTTGCTACGGCAGGGCGCTCTTTGCATTAAGCCAAGTGGAGCAAGACATGTACGAAACGGACGGATACCTCGAGTCGGCCCACCGGGCAGCGGAGCCGCTCTTACTGGAACTCGAGCAACACGGATACCGGGAGGAGATTCCGATCATCGCACGTTCGACCGGACGGCTGCTCTCGGTACTCGTGCACTGCATGCAGGCGCACCGGATTTTAGAACTCGGAACGGCGTTCGGGTATTCGACCCTGTGGATGGCGCAAGCATTACCACCTGCGGGAAGAATCTGGACCGTCGATCCGGATACCGAACGCACCACGGTCGCAGTCGAATATTTCCAACGTGCGGGCGTGCGCGACAAAGTGGACGTGATGAATCAGTCCGCGCTCGAAGTCTTGCCGCTCTTCCCGCAGCGTAATCTCGATATCATCTTCATCGATTCCGTAAAATCGCAGTACGAAGAATATCTCGAACTGTGCTTGCCGCTGCTTAAACTCTCCGGCCTGGTCGTCATCGACAATTTGCTCTGGGGCGGGCGCGTTTGCCAGAAACCGCACAAAGAAGACGACGAAACGGTCCGCGCGCTGCGCAAATTTAACAAGACATTTTTGAATCATCCCAGTCTGGATGCGACCATCGTGCCGGTCGGAGACGGCACCGGCATCGGCACGCGCATTAAATGACGCCCAGCCCCGAGCAGTTCAAACAAAGCATGCGCCGCTTTGCGACCGGCGTTACGGTCGTCACCAGCCTCAAAGACGGCGAACCGCGGGGCGTCACGGTAAGTGCCTTCGCAAGCGTTTCGCTCGATCCACCGACCGTGCTGATTTGCATCAACCGCGAAGCCCGCAGCTATCTCTTCATCCACACCTCGAAAATCTTTTGCGTCAATATTTTGGCGGCGGGGCAAGTCGACTTAGCCAAGCGGTTTTCCGGCAAGCTGCGTGAAAAACAATTTGACGGCGTGGAGTATGTTGTCGAGCAAACAGGAGCCGCCG
>JALZBM010000181.1 GCA_030947385.1 Vulcanimicrobiota bacterium | reverse complement strand
ACTCCCTGCTGTCCGGCCGGCCGCATCACCCGTCACTGCAGACTATACCCTTTTGACGTGAATTCCGGTATCAAGGTATAACCTTAAGGCTACAGGCAAAGTTTCGGCCGGCACCTGCTCGACCTATACCCGTAGACCCCGGCCGTTCCCTCGTGATCGAGGTAAAGCAACCGCCGGGCGATTCCGCGAATCTAGACTAGTAATACGCTTATATAACGAATGAAGGACACGAAAAGATGCCCACCGCCGACGAAGTGCGCACCGCACTTAAAGATGTTAACGACCCGGAATTGCATTTGAGCATCATCGACTTGGGGTTGATTTACGGCGTTGAGGTGCAGGGTGAGAAAAACGAGCACATCACGGTTACGATGACGCTTACTTCACCGATGTGCCCCGTCGGTCCGCAATTCCGCAAAGACGTGATGGACAAAGTCGCTTCGTTGCAAGGCGTGGAGACCAGCAAAGTGGACATCACTTTCTCGCCTCCGTGGGATCCAAAAGAGATGGCCAGCGACGACGTAAAGTTGATGCTCGGCATCTGGTAAGAATCGGACCCGGTTCCGTGCGCATGCAAACACGTTGAGTACGAGCATTGAGCAGTTGCGCATCGCTGCCGTCAATCAGACGCTGTTTAGCCCGGCCACCCTCATGGCCGCCATACGGCGGCTGGGATTCGTACAGGCGGACCCGATTCGCGCGCCGGCGCGCGCCCAAGACCTCATCCTTCGGCATCGTGTCAAAGGGTATGCCGCCGGAGATCTCGAGCGCAAATATCCGCGGCTCGGAATTGATGAGGACGTGCTCTACGCTTACGGATTTTTGCCGTGCGAGAACCTTCATCTGCTTCATCCGAAGACCGGTGAGAAGTTGTCCCGCTTCGAGCAGGACGTCCTTACCGTCGTACGCGAGCACGGCCCGTTGCATCCGAATGACCTGCGCACGTGGTTCGGAAGCGAACGCGTTGTTAATGCTTGGGGCGGCTACTCTAAGGCAACGAAAAGGGCGCTGGAACGATTGCACCATCACGGACTGCTGCGTATCGCGCGGCGCGACGCAGGCGTACGCGTGTACGAAGTTGCATCGCACGTTTCGACGGATGCACTGTCTGCCGGCGAGCGGATGAGAGCACTGATCCGGCTTGTCGCGAAGAGCTTGTCTCCGGTCCCCGAGCGCACGTTGTCCGGCGTGGCCGCATATGTCGGCCGGCACATCTCTCATCCGGTAAGTCATCGCACGGTGATACGCCAAATGATCGCCGCGGGAGATTTGGTAAAAGAACACGTGGGCGGAATGCCCTACGTGTTGCTGCCGGGGCGACGGTCGAGTGGCGAGCCTTCCGGCGTCAAATTACTTGCGCCGTTCGATCCCGTGGTGTGGGACAGACGACGCTTCGAACACCTGTGGGGTTGGACGTATCGCTTTGAGGCCTACACGCCGGTCGCCAAGCGTATTCGCGGCTACTACGCACTTCCGCTGCTGTGGCGTTCTCTGGTTGTCGGATGGGCGAACGTACGCTCCGGCGCTAAGGACATTGACGTCGATTTTGGGTATGTCACGGGAAAACCACGCGGCCGCGAATTCGCCCGCGAGTTGACGGCCGAACTGGAACGCTTTCGGACTTTCCTCGGACATCCGTGATCCGCCCATCCGGCGAACGAAATTGCTGAAATGATGCGGTTCTTTATCTGCGGATCGGCGCTGCGCGGGCAGCCCGATCACGGGAACCTGTCCGGCGCGCGTTTCGTGAGCGAAGCGAAAACCGCGCCGCGCTATCGCTTGCATTCGGTGCTGGACGTACATCCCGGCATCTATGAAGTCGAGCACGGCGGCGTTTCGATTGCAGGCGAACTCTATGAGCTCACGGCGGACCAGCACGCTGCACTGCTCTCCGCTGAGCCACCGGGATTGTACGAAGCGACGATCGCTCTAGAGGACGGTTCGACCGCGCGCGCGATGCTGTATCCACGCGAACTGATCGACCGGGCGGGCTACGCGGACGTCTCGCACTACGGCGGGTGGGCAGCATTCAAGAAACACGCTACATAAGATCGCGAGGGGCGCCCGCAAGCGCCGGAGGTGACTCCCGGTACGCCGGGTAAATCGCGACGCTGATGAAGACGCACCAAGAGAAGTACGCCGAACTTCTGCGCAAGCGCGAACTTGCGGCGGCGCCGGCCGGTGCCGCCGCTATCGAGAAGCAACACGAACGCGGAAAGCAAACCGCGCGCGAGCGCATCGACGCGCTCGTCGACGAGGACTCATTCGTCGAATTGGATCGTTTCGCCGTGCACCGCACGACCGCGTTCGGTATGGACGAAAAAGAATTTCTGGGCGATGGTGTGATTACCGGACGCGCGACCATCGACGGCCGCCAGATCTTTCTCTTCTCGCAAGACTTCTCCGTGCTCGGCGGTTCGCTCGGCGAAGTCTTTGCCGAAAAAATTTGCAAAGTGATGGACCTTGCCGTCCGTACCGGATCGCCGATGATCGGCATCAACGATTCGGGCGGTGCGCGTATTCAAGAGGGCGTCGTCAGCCTCGGCGGCTATGCCGAGATCTTCTGGCGCAACGTTCAAGCCAGCGGCGTCATTCCGCAGATTAGCCTGATCGCGGGGCCGTGCGCGGGCGGCGCCGTCTACTCGCCGGCCATCACCGACTTTATCATCATGACCGAGCAGATTTCGCAGATGTTCATCACGGGTCCCGACATCATCAAAACGGTCACGGGCGAAGACGTGAGTTTCGAAGAACTCGGCGGAGCGATCACACACGCATCCAAGAGCGGCGTCGCGCAGCTGACGGCAGTCAACGAAGAAGAGATGGTCGACTTGACCAAGACGCTGCTTGGATATCTGCCGCAAAACAATCTTGAAGAACCGGTCCGGTTTGCGTGCGACGACGATCCACAGCGCGATGTGCCGCAACTCGACGCCGTCATCCCGGACTCGCCGAATAAGCCCTACGACATGCACGACGTGATCGACCCTGTCATCGACAACGAAGAGTTCTTTGAAATCGCTCCGCTATTCGCGCAGAATATCATTACCGGATTTGCGCGCGTGAATGGGCAATCCGTGGGCATCGTTGCCAATCAGCCGAAGTTCCTCGCCGGCGTTTTAGATATCAACTCTTCGATTAAGGCCGCCCGCTTCGTGCGCTTTTGCGATGCATTCAATATTGCACTGCTCACGTTCGTTGACGTTCCGGGCTTCTTACCCGGCACCGAGCAAGAGTACGGCGGCATCATCAAACACGGGGCGAAACTGCTCTACGCATTTGCCGAAGCGACCGTTCCCAAAATCACCATCATTACGCGCAAAGCCTACGGAGGCGCTTATGATGTTATGGCGAGCAAGCACATCCGCGCCGACATCAACCTCGCGTGGCCCACTGCAGAGATCGCCGTGATGGGCGCCGAGGGCGCGGTCAAAACCATCTTCCGCCGCGAGATTGCCGCCGCCGCGGATAAGGATGTAAAAATGACCGAGCTGATCGACGAGTACACGCAACGCTTTGCCAATCCGTTCATCGCAGCGCAGCGCGGCTATGTGGACGACATCATCGAAGCCCGCGCGACGCGACGCGTCATTGCGACGTCGCTCGAAATGCTCAAAAACAAGCGCGTGGAGCGCCCCAAGCGCAAGCACGGCAATATTCCGCTATGAGCATCGAAAAGGACGCCGCGCCTCCTGCTGGTACACTATCTGCGTGAAGTTATTAGAAGGTAAGAACGCATTAATTACGGGCGTCGCCAACCAGTGGTCGATTGCGACGGGCATCGCCCGCCAGATGCACGAGCACGGCGCACGCCTGGCCTACACCTACCAGGGCGAGCGCGTCCAGGAAGGCGTGCAAAAAATCGCAGCGCAGTACGGCAGCGGCCCGGTGATCGAATGCGATGTCTCCTCCGACGACGCGCTCGGCACGCTCGGCGGCTCGCTGCGTGATTTCGGGAAGCTCGATATCGTTCTGCACTGCATCGCCTACGCCGATAAATCCGATCTGGAAGGCAAGGTCTACGACACGACGCGCGCGGGTTTCAAAAACTCCCTCGACATCTCCGCGTATTCGCTGATCGCCCTCGTCCATGCGCTGCGCGAAAATATCAACGATGGCGCGAGCATCATGGCGCTCACATATCTCGGTGCGACTGCAATCGTTCCCAATTACAATTTAATGGGAATTGCCAAAGCCGCACTCGAGGCCGAGGTGCGATACCTTGCTTACGATCTCGGCGACCGCGGGATTCGCGTCAACGGCATCTCCGCCGGACCGATCAAAACCGCGAGCGCGCGCCAAGTCAAGGGAATGACCAAGATGCTCGATAAGGTCGTTGCCTCCGCACCGCTCAAACGCAACATTACAACCGACGACGTTGGCAAGACTGCGGTGTACCTCGCATCGGATCTCTCACGTGCGATTACCGCGGACATTCATTTTGTGGACGCGGGCTTTCACGCCATGGGCATGTACGCAGATCCCGCGGAAACGGAATGACCGGCGAAGAACTCGCCGCCGTCGTGCTGGCTCTGCAGCACCTGCGTCCTTCCGAACCGCAAACGCAACCGCCGGAAATTTCCCCTTGGAAACGCGCGATGCTCGATCCCGATGTAGACCTGGATGTTTAATAAGATACTGGTCGCAAACCGCGGTGAGATCGCGCTGCGCGTCATGCGGACCGCCAAGGAAATGGGCATCGCAACGGTCGCGGTGTATTCCGAAGTGGATCGGGACGCGCTACACGTGCGCTATGCCGGTGAAGCCTATCTTCTCGGAGCGGCGTCGCCCACGGCCAGTTATCTCAATGTCGACAAATTGCTGGAAATCGCGGCCCGTGCGGGCGCGGACGCAATTCATCCGGGGTACGGTTTTCTCGCGGAAAACGCGGGCTTTGCACGCAGCGTCATCGCTGCGAAGCTGGCATGGATCGGACCGCATCCCGACGCCATCGACGCGATGGGCGATAAAGTGCGGGCGCGTCAGTCGATGGTCAAGGCGGGAGTTCCCGTCGTTCCGGGTGGCACCCAAGCGATTGCCGATGCCGACGCGGCGCGCGCCGCTGCAAAAACGTACGGCTTGCCGCTTGCCCTCAAGGCCTCGGGCGGCGGTGGCGGCAAGGGCTTGAAAGTCGCGCACACGATGGAAGCTATCGAGGCCGCCTTTACGACCGCGCAGCGCGAAGCACATGCG
>JALZBM010000180.1 GCA_030947385.1 Vulcanimicrobiota bacterium | reverse complement strand
CGCTTCGCCGGAGAGAGACCGCGGCGCGCAACCAGCATTGCATTGACCGTCCGGTTCAGTGAATCGAGCGTGTCGCGAACTTGCAACCCCAGAGCCAAACGTGCGGCAAGCGCCCCTGCGGCGGGATGCAATCGCGGGTCGAGTTCGATGCGCAAGGGTTGTTGCAGTCTGGTGGCGCCGTATTGCAATACGGCGGTATATGCGCCGGGGACGGCGGTGGGTCCGGTGACGCCGTCGTCGATGTCATCGGCCGTCGGCATGTTGAAAGAAGTGATTTCGGCCGCCGGCGCGTAGTGCAGATCCCATTGAAAGGCGTTCATGCCGGGTTGCACGCCGGTGGACTCACGCAATTCGCGGGCCAATTTCTGCGCGTGGTCCATTGCGGCAAGAGCCTGGTCCGACGGCTTTTTCTCGTGCTTGTTTCGTAGATGGAGCGGGAAACTGCGCACGGTTTTTCCCTGCGCGTCTAAGAACGTGAGCGAAAGCGGGGTCCGTGCGCTGTAATCCTTGGGAAGATTGAAGAAAACGGTGGCGCCGTATTGCGGATTTTTTCCGACGGTGGACGGACCGAACGGCCCACCGCCGCCGTACGCATGCGTGAGCCACGCGGTTTCGGGCGCGAACAACTGGGTCGTGGTTGCAGAATTCGACGTCTGCGCAGCCAGCTCTTCGAGTAGCTTCAAGTTATCCAGCACCCAGAACGCGCGTCCGTGCGTTGCTACGACAACGGAGCCTTGACGCGCGTCGATTGCGAGATCGCGCATTTGCGCCCCGGGCAGGTTGAGCGAAAGCGGTTGCCAGCGGTTCCCGCCGTCGAGGCTAACGTACACCGTGCTCCGCGTTCCGGCAAACAGAACGCGCGCATCGCGTGGATCTTGACGCACCGCGAAGACGTATTGATCGCCCGGCAGCCCGGCGTTTATCGAACTCCAATGCGCCCCGTAATCCGTCGTTTTATAGACGTAGGGATGGTAGTCGTCCCACATGTAGCGCGATGCGGAAAGATAGGCCGTGCCGCGATCGGTGTGCGAGGGTTCGATGCTGCTGATCTGCGCCCACTGCGGCAGTTGGGGCGGCGTTATCAAGTTCCATTTTGTTCCGCCGTCCGTCGTGACGTGAACCAAACCGTCCGCCGAACCGGCCCACATCGTGTCACCGTTTAACGCAGAGACGGCGAGTGAGGCAATGTCGGGGAATGTTTCCGCACCGGTTTGATCGAGATCGATCGGTCCGCCGCTCGGACCCTCGGTGCTCTTGTCGTCGCGGGTGAGGTCGGGACTGATGACTTGCCACGTTTGACCGTAATCGTCGCTTTTGAACACCACTTGCGATGCGACGAGCAGCTCGTGCGGTTTGCTGGGTGAAAAAAAGATCGGATGCGTCCAGCCGAAACGGTATTTTGTTTCCGCGGATGATGCGCCCGACATATATTTGGGCCACGGGCTCACGTTTTTGAGTTCGCCGGTGGGCGTTTCTTGGCGCATGAGCGCGCTGTAATAGCCGCCGCCGTAGGTGACGCCGGGATTCCCGATTTCCGGGGCGACGAACGTGCTCTCGCCAAATGCGACGCCGTGCCAGACGCCGAGCGATAGGCCTTCGTTTGACGCGCTGGGTCCTTCGAACGCGCCTTCGTCTTGCGCGGCGCCGTACACGTGGAACGGAAAGCGGTCGTCGAGCGCGACGTGATAATATTGTCCCGTCGGCTGATTATTTTCGGTGCTCCAGCTCTTGCCGCCGTCCGTTGAAACCGTTGCGCCGCCGTCGTCGCCCTCGAGCAGAATTTTGGGATTGTGCGGGTTGATCCACATAATGTGATGGTCGCCCGGCGGCGTGATGGCTTTCCAAACGCGGCCACCGTCGGTGGTTTTAAAAACACCGTCAACTTGCGGTGCGTAGGCAACGTTGGAATTGAGGGGGTCGGTATAGACGCCCATATAGTAGAAGGCGCGCTGGCGCAATTTCATTTCGGCATTCATGCGTTTCCACGTGGCGCCCGCGTCCGCCGAGCGGAACACGCCGCCGTCGTGCGCCTGCACGATCGAATAGACGATCCGCGGATTGCTCGCCGAGACCGACACGCCCATCTTCCCGAGCAAACCGTGCGCGAATCCGGGATGGCTCGAAATGTTGGTCCAGTGCGCGCCCGCATCGGTGGTCTTATAGAGCGCGCTGCCGGGACCGCCGCTCGTTAGTTTCCAGGGCTGGCGCTGCGCCTGCCACATGGATGCGTACAGGGTGCGCGGGTTCTTGGAATCCATCACGACGACGGCCGCGCCGGTTCGCTCGTCCACGAACAACACTTTTTTCCACGTCTTGCCGCCGTCGGTGGTTTTGAAGACGCCGCGTTCGGGATTCGATTTAAAGACGTGCCCCATCGAACTCGCGTACACGATGTTGGGATCGCGCGGGTCGATGACGAGCGAGGTGGTCATGTGCGTGTCGCGCAAACCCGCGTACCGCCAGGTTTTTCCTGCGTCCGTGGTTTTGTAGATTCCATCGCCGGTATCGAAGTCGCCGCGAATATCGGCCTCGCCCGTGCCCGCATAAATAACTTTTGGATTCGACGGGGCGACGGCGAGCGCACCGATGCTGTCGGCAACGCCGGGAATCTTTCCGTCGGTAATGTTCGTCCACTCGTTGCCGTAGTCGGTGCTCTTCCAAACGCCGCCCTGCACCCCGCCCATGTAAAACAAATTCGGATTGGCGGGATCGCCCGCGACGGCGACGACGCGGCCGCCGATGAACGGCCCGATATTTCGCCACTCGAGTTTGCTCATCAATGTTTGGGTGGCGCCCTCGGCTCGCACGAGCAGCGGAGCGGACAGAAAAATAGCACAAAGGGCAACGGCAAAAAGACGCTTCATGCGGCAGTATGCGGCATTCGATGGTGCGAACTCCTTTTGTCGCAGCGGCGACGCGCGATGGGTGGCGGCCCTCGCCGTCGTGAATACTACCGGCAGTGACCACGACGATGACGGCCGGCGATGCGCTCAAACACTACTTCGGCTACGATTCGTTCCGCCCGCTGCAGCGCGAAATTTGCACGGCAACGCTCGCGGGCGACGACGTGCTCGCACTGCTGCCGACGGGCGGCGGCAAGTCACTGTGCTATCAATTGCCCGCGCTCTTGGAATCCGGGCTCACCCTTGTGATCTCGCCGCTGATCGCGTTGATGAAAGACCAGGTCGACGGACTTTCGGCGAACGGCATTGCGTCGACGTTTCTGAATAGTTCGCTCGATTCGCGTACCGCCGCCGAACGAATCGAGGGTTTGGAGCGGGGCGAGTACCGTCTGCTCTACGTCGCGCCCGAACGCTTAGCTGCCGCCGGCTTCCTCCCGGGTCTGCAGCGCTGGAACCTCAAGCGCATCGCGGTCGACGAGGCGCACTGCGTGAGCGAGTGGGGCCACGATTTTCGACCGGACTACCGCCGCATCGCGGTCTTGCGGGAGCATTTTTCGGACGTGCCGATGCTCGCACTCACGGCAACCGCAACCGATCGCGTCCGCGTCGATATCGAACGTTTTCTTGCACTGCGTTCGCCGGTGCGCTTTGTCGGCAGCTTTAATCGCCCCAACCTGCGCTATAGCGTCTTTGAAAAGACCGACGCATCCAAACAGTTGCTCTCGTGGTGTACGAAACGCGCGTCGGAAAGCGGCATCGTGTATACGCAGAGCCGGGCCTCGGCAGAAGAGCTGGCGAAAAAACTCAGCGCGAGCGGCATTCCCGCGCTGCCGTATCACGCGGGCCTTTTGCCCAGCCGGCGTTCGAAAAATCAGGAGCTGTTCATTCGCGACGAAGTGCGCGTGATATGCGCGACCATCGCCTTCGGCATGGGCATCGATAAGCCCAACGTGCGCTACGTCGTGCACTACGATCTTCCCAAAAACGTCGAAGGATACTATCAAGAAACGGGACGCGCCGGCCGCGACGGCTTGGCCAGCGAATGCGCGCTGTTTTTTGGGGGCGGCGATGCGGCAAAGCAGCGCCATTTCATTCGCCAGATTCAAGATCCCGGCGAACGCGACCAGGCCGACCGTTTGTTGCGCAAACTGCTGGACTTCGCGGCAACGCCCGATTGCCGGCGCGGTTTTCTGTTGCGCTATTTCGGCGAAGACTACCGGACTGCGGACTGCGGCAATTGCGATAACTGTCTGGTTCCGCCGGAGCGCATGGACGGTACGGTCGGCGCGCAAAAAGTGCTTTCGTGTCTTTATCGCGTCCGCGCGCACAGCGGCTTTTCGACGGGTGCAAATCATATCGTGGACATTCTGCTCGGAAGCAAAACGGAGAAAGTTGTCTTACGCGGGCACGATACGCTCTCCACCTTCGGCATCGGCGCGGAACACACCAAGGCCGAGTGGCTTGCGCTCATCTCCGAACTGCTTCGTTTAGGCTATGTGGAACAAGAAACGGAACACCGCACGCTGCTGCTGACGGCCGAAGGCATGCGGGCGCTCAAAGAGCAGCGCACGCTTGAATTTGCCAAGCCGCGCGCAGTTGCGACAACCAAGGGCCGCCGCAAAGGCAAGACTTCCGTTCCGTTGGATGCGCATGGCGACGGTTTGTTCGACGCGCTGCGTCGGTTACGAAAAGAGATTGCGGACGAACAAGGCGTTCCGCCTTACGTGGTGTTTTCAGATGCGACGCTGCGCGAAATGGCGCGTCTGCGGCCGTCTTCGCAAAGCGCGTTCCGCGAGATCAGCGGCGTCGGTGATATGAAACTGCTGAAATACGGTCAAACGTTCGTGGAAGCCATTCGCTCGCACGCGGGCTAGCGGGGCTGTAGCGCCGTGGTTTGCAAAAACAACTCGTACCAGTTAAGTTTCTGAAGCAGTTCGTCGTGGGCCACGTCTTCGGTCAGGAGAAACGTCGGCGTGCGGGTTTGCAACTCATGCAGGTTCATTGCGGAGGCCAATCTCACCTCAAGGTTCGGCGCGGGCTTCTGCAAGAGTCCCATAAGATGTGTATTCCCGGTGCTCGTGTCGTCGGTAAAAATGCTCAAGAGGTGATTGTTCGGCGAAGACTTCGTCCAATTGGCAAACGCCTCGAAGTAGCCGTATGCCGAGTCGAAGAGAATGACGTCGGTGATCCGGTCGTTCATGCCGCCGCGCGTGAGCACGCCGCCCGCACCGCCGTATCCGCCGCTGTGGGTGGTCAGGACGATGCGCCCGATCTTCTGCGCGTTCACAGCGTGGTGG
>JALZBM010000042.1 GCA_030947385.1 Vulcanimicrobiota bacterium | reverse complement strand
AGGCGGCGGCAACGGCAAGTACTAGCAGCCAAAGGCGGCTACGGAGGGCACGGGAGCAATCCCGTGCCTTTTGCTTGAAAGAATATGCATGATCGTGTTGGCTTTCCTCGCGCCCTTTGCGCTTCTTTTACTGATCACGTGTGTGATTCAAAAAAGGCGCAGCCGTTCGCCGGATTTCTACGGACGCGGAAACCGCGTCGACTCCGAAAAAACAAAATATGATCTCCTTGCAAAAGACTACACGCGGCGCAAGTGAAAAAATTCGGTCGCTAATGCGGTTGCAGAAATTTTTGGCGCAGGGCGGCGTGGCGTCGCGCCGCAAGGCGGAAGAGTATATCGCCGCCGGACGCGTGAGCGTGAACGGCAAAGTCGTTCGCGAATTGGGAACGAGCGTAGCGCAAAACGATCGGGTCCAGTTTGACGGCCGTCCAGTTGAACTTGCGGCGGCTTTTACTTACCTCGTTCTAAATAAGCCCGCCGGTGTGATGACGACGATGCGCGATCCGCAAGGGCGTCCGACGATCGTGCGTTTGTTGCCGAAAGGTGCGCCGCGCATCGTGCCGGTCGGGCGTTTGGATTACGACACGTCCGGCGTATTGCTCCTGACCAACGACGGCGATCTCGCTCACATACTGACGCATCCGCGCTTTGGCGTCCAGAAAACCTATCGCGCCGTCGTGCGCGGACGCCTCGCCCAGACCGATGTTGCGAAGTTGCACGAAGGCGTGCGCCTCGAAGAATTCCGCGCATCCAAGGCGCAGTTGCGCGTTATCGCAACGCGAGGCGACAGCTCCGTCGTCGATTTGACGATTCACGAAGGCAAATACCGGCAAGTGCGGCGCATGTTCGAAAAATTGGAGTATCCCGTAGTCGCCCTCGAGCGCTTGCGTTTCGGGCCGGTCTCGCTCGGCGACCTGGGACCCGGGCAAACTCGCCCCCTTACGGCGCGCGAGTTAGCGGCCCTGCGGGTCGTCGCGGCGAAGGCTGATGGCGAAAAATGAGCCCCTATAAACTGGTCCGCCGGGACGCCCGTCTGGAACGCTCCATCGTTCGGCTCAAGAACGGTGCGTCGTTCGGCGGCGAGACGCTCGCCATTTGCGCCGGCCCATGCAGTATCGAATCGCGCGAGCAAATCGAGCTAACCGCCGCTGCCGTCGCTAAAGCGGGCGCGAACGTTTTACGCGGCGGCGCATTTAAACCCCGGACCTCTCCGTACGCGTTTCAGGGGCTGGGCAAAGAAGGCCTGCGGCTCATGCGCGATGCCGCCGACCGCCACGGTCTCGCCGTCGTCACCGAAGTCCTCGACGTGCGCGATGTCGAGCTGGTTTCGCAATTTGCCGACGTGCTGCAGATCGGCGCGCGCAACATGCAAAACTTCCCGCTATTGCGCGAGGCCGGCGAGTCGCGGGTTCCGATTCTCTTGAAGCGCGGAATTTCCGCAACGGTGCAAGAGTGGCTGATGGCGGCGGAATACGTGCTGCTCACCGGCGACGAGCACGTGATTCTGTGCGAGCGCGGCGTTCGTTCGTTCGATCCGGCGACGCGTAATCTGCTCGACCTCTCCGTGATCCCGTTGCTCGAGCAGTTGACCCATCTGCCCGTCATTGTCGATCCCTCACACGGAACCGGCATCGCGCGTTTGGTGACTCCAATGGCCTTGGCGGGAGTGACGGCGGGCGCCGACGGGCTCTTGGTGGAAGTGCACCCCGACCCGGCAAACGCTGCCTCGGATGGCCCACAGTCGTTGACCTTTGGGCAGTTCGAGCAGTTAATGGCCCAGCTACCCGCTGTGGCATCGGCTGCGGGCCGGCGCCTGCCGGCAGCTTCGTTGGCTGCCTAGCAAGAAAACTTTAACGAAACGGGTTTGTCACACGTTATTCTGTGGAACAACGTCAGGCGAACGCGCCGAATCGTCTCATCCGAGTCTTCATTGGAGTTATTATGAATTTATTCTTCCGCTCGGCGACTGTCGCCGGGATCGCAGCATTCGTGGGCGGCAATGCCATGCCGGCGAGCGCCGTCTATTCTACCGACTACACGCCCCCCAAGCTAGCGCACATCGGCAAAACGTCGGTGGCGATTGCCGGCTCGGGCCGAGTGGTCGTTAAGGTGCTGGTCAAACCGAACGGTTCGTTCCAGGTAATGAACGTCATCCGCTCGACGAATCCGGCAGATAACGCAGCCGCGCTCGACCTCGCGCGTAACTCGACGTACAAACCCGGTATGCGCGGCGGAAAGGCGACGACCGCTTTTTACGATTTCACGCTGAAGTTCAACGGTAAGAGTTACGCCAGCGCCGACTCCGATAGCGCGGGCAGCGCCGGCGCATCGGGCGGCGGCGGACAGAGCGGCATCGCGCGTTTGTTGCGGGCCGGTAATTACCCCGCGGCCAAGGTTGCGGCGACGGCATATTTGACGAGTCACCCCGGTGATTCCCTCGCGCAAAGTTATTTGGGTTTAGCAAACGCACTTTCGGGCGATGATATCGCGGCCGCGGCCGCCTTCGACCAAGTGCATCCGATTCCGGCGCAGTACCGCTCGGTCGCCGCACAAGCCTACAGCTTAGCCGCGGTCCAAACGCAATCGAAAGATCCCGCGCAAGCCGTTTCCTACGCGCAAAAAGCGATGGCGATAAAAGCCGATGGAAACGCTTATTTTGCGCTCGGTGTTGCGCAGCTGGCGAGTAAAGACAGTGCGAACGCCGTCATCAACCTCAAAAAAGCGCGCGATATGGCGCGTACGGACGCCAAGATGACGACCAAAGAGAAAGTTGCCATCGACTCGCAACTCATGCAAGCCTACTTATCAACGAACGACCAAACGAACGCGCAAGTCATCGGTGCCGAAATCAAGACGCTCGATCCGGGCAGCAATGCCTCCGCTCGCGTCCTCGCGCAGGCCGATTACAACCGCGCGGACGCGTTGTCGAAAGCAAAAAATTATCCCGACTCCATCAAGGCGTGGGAAGCGGGCGCGCAAGCGGATTCCGAACCGGCAAGCGCCGTCACAGGTTGGGCCCAAGCCGCGTTATTGATGGGACAGCTCGACAAGCCCGATTATAAAGCGATGAGTGCCGAAGCGGATAAAGCCGTCGCGGCCAAGGGCGACGACCCGCTTGCCAACTACGCAAAGGGCGTAGCACTCGTAAACCTGGGATACCAAAACAAAGACGAAGCCAGCAAAACTTCCGGGAAGGAATACCTCACCAAAGCCGACGCGGAGGCGAAGGCCGCCAACCTGACGGGCCTCTCCTTAGCGATCGAAAACTTCCTAAAGAGCATTAAGTAAGGCACGAGGAATTACCGTGAGGGTGGGCCAATGGTCCGCCTTCACGGAACGGGGTATCCAAGCGCAGGGTCGCCCCGATTTTCTATTTTAGCGCATACAACGTCCCGAATTCTGGGAGGGGTCGAAAACACAGTGGATTTCTTTTCAAATTTCTTTGGGTTTATCAAGAGCGGCGGCCCTGCGATGTGGGGACTTCTGCTGTGCTCCATTGCCGCTGTGGCAATCGTCATCGAGCGGTTGGTTTTCTTTGCCTCGCAACACGGCGATACGAAGGGCTTATTGCGGGCCATCGGCCAGCGCATTGCCGCTGACGACATCGACGGCGCCATCGCCACCTGCCGCAAGCAAAAAGGCATGCTTCCGCGCATTCTGGAGTTTGGTCTCCTGCGCGGCGAAAAGAATCGCGCGGACATTACCGACGCGCTGTCTATCGCGCTCATGGAACACTTGAACTCGCTCGAACGCAATCTCGGCGTCATCGGCACGATCGCCGTTATCGCCCCGTTCGTCGGACTCTTCGGTACCGTTTTGGGTATCATTCGCGCCTTCCAAGACATCGCGCTCAAGGGTAACTCGACGCCCGCAGTCGTTGCGGCCGGCGTTTCCGAAGCGTTGATCACGACGGCCGCCGGTTTGTTCGTCGCCGTTATCGCGGTTATTTTCTTCAACTATTTCAAGACGCGCATCAAGGCCTACAATCAAGAGATGATCGTTGCGGCAAATCAATTGGCCGAGATGCTGCACTTCCACAATACGGGCGCGCCGATCCCGACGGATCTGTATCAACCCGGTCCCGCTACATCGGCGAAGTCTTAAGGCCGGGGTACCGTGTCACTCCTTTCGGCAAAACAAGAAGACGAGGTCATGGCGGAGATCAACATCACGCCGTTCACCGACGTCCTTCTCGTCTTGCTCATTATCTTCATGATCCTTGCCGCTCTGATCACGCCTCCCGGCTTCGAAAAAGAACTGCCGAACAACAACAATAACAACAACCAAAACGATCAGAAAAAACACGACAATATCGAAGTTGACGTTAACAACAAAGGCGTCATCTTCGTGGACGGCAAGCGCAGCGACGAGGCCCATATCTACGGAGATATGGCCGCAGTTGCCAACAAGAAGCCGCACAAGCACGTCGACATCGTAGCCGATGCCAAAGCGCCGTACGGGATCATTATCCGGATCCTCGACGCAGCGAAGATCGCCGGCCTCGACGACGTCGGATTTGTAACATCTTAGTGGAGGTCTTTTAGCGCGTGGCCGTATCGACCGGACAAGGCGAAGAGGAAGTAATGTCGACGATCAACATCACGCCCTTCACGGATGTGTTGCTGGTACTGCTCATTATTTTCATCATTCTTGCCGCAGTCACTAAAGAGCCCAAGCTGCCGGATGCAAAAAACAAAGACAAGGTGCATCCCTCGCAGATCATCGTCTTTGTTGATGATAAAAACCAAATCCAGATTGGCTCTTTCACGATGCCGATCAGCCAGGTTTCGGCGAAGTTCAAAGAACTTCAAAACGATACCAACCACATTTATAAGAGCGTCATCATCAAAGCGGATCCGCACGCAAACTACGGTACGATTCTGCAAGTAATGGACGCTGCCAAATCCGAGAACCTCACGGATTTCGGTTTGGCGAACCACGTTGAGGGCAGCAAGGCCCCTTAATGGCAGATAAAAAAGAATCGTCACCCTATATGACCACGGGCGGGAGAGTGCGCAACTTTCTCGGGTGGGCGTTCGTCATCTCGCTCTTTGCCCACGGGCTGCTGGGCCCGTTGATTCCATTCAAACAAACGCACACCCAAGATCAGGAGACGGAGAAAGTATCCGTCACCAAACGGGTCAAAGTAAAAGTGCCGACGCCGCCGCCGCCGACCCCGACGCCGAAGCCGACACCCCAACCCAAGACCACGCCGCCACCGAAAAAAGTCGAAACCAAACCGCAGCCCAAGTTGCTCATTCAACCGCCGAAGACCAATAGCAACAGCGGCGGCCCGAGTCAGGCGAAGTACGTTCCGGTCAAGAACGGCTCGACAAGCGGCGTACCCGCCGGCCAGGGTACGGCTGCGCCGGCACCGGTTACCACTGCAGCAGCAGGGCCGCCGGCTTCCACGCCAACGCCCAAGCCGGCATGCGCGACCCCTATGAAGGACGCGACGATGGTGAACGGCGTGAGCCCGGAATATCCTGAGTCCGCCCGCGAGGCGAATCTCGGTCCAGTAACCGTGGTCGTAAAGATTGTCCTTTCAGCATCGGCAGGCGTACTGGACGCCTCCGTAATTCAATCGTCGAATAATTCGGCGGTCGACCGCGCTGCGATCTCTGCCGCAAAACAATCGTCCTATTCTCCCAAAGTAGAGAACTGCGCACCGGTTCAAGGTTCGTATTCGTTCCGTGCCAACTTCGACCCAAGTCAATAGCGAACGAAAGCCCCTCGGAAAAACGGACGTTCCCGGAAGGGAGCGTCTTTTTCTTTTGATAACGGCTAACGCATGAGCCAAGGCACCGCGCGCCGGACATTGATTGCCGCCATTGCGCTCTCGATTCTGATTCACTTGCTCGGCGTGCGCTTCGTACATTGGGCGGTTCCCTCGCCGCAAGCCGCACCGGAGACGACGACGGTCTCGCGCATTGCCGTTATCCGCCGCATCCCGCATACACCGCCGCCGCAAACGCCGCAACCGCAATCTTCACCGCAACCCACGCCCCGGATCGCTGTAAAACACATTCAGGTGCCGCATACACTCAGCCGCACCGGCCCTCCGCGCGTTCGCCTCACGCCGCGCTCCGTTGCGATAAGCGCCTCGCCGCGTCCTACGCCGGCGCGTCGTGTGACGCCGGTGCCATCCGCATCCCCGTCGCCCAAGAGCGGATGCGCGGTGGCAAATGCACCGGCGGCAGTAAAGACGCTCGCGCCGGTGCCCGAGATGTCGGTCGCTGCGCGGCAGAGCGCGAAGGGCGGAACGGCGCGGATTCACCTGCGTCTCTCGGAAACCGGAGACGTTTTAGAAGCGGCGATTCTTGCAAGTTCCGGAAGTGATGCACAAGATCAGATTGCACTCGCGCAGGCCAAATCCAGCGCGTATTCGCCGGCGCTGGCACAATGCAAAGCGGTCGCCGCAACCTACGACTTCACCGCAAAGTTCGTCATTCCGTAGCCCCCACGTGTTGGTCAGGGTGAGACGTTGAGGACGCCCATGTCGCGCAGGAGACGCATCGTGTCGATGTAGCGCTGCAGGTTGTGTTGCGTTTGGGCGTCGACGTCGTGGAAAGCGACGCCGGTGCGGTACTTGCCTAAAATCGGATCCAAGCGCGACCAGCGGACGCTTCCGTTGACGCGCAGCGGCGGTCCGTTTTCGCCGCGAAGTTCGAGCTCAATGATGACCGGCAGGTCGGGGGCCATCTCGGCGTTGGTGATGATTGCCATGCCGCCGATTGCCACATCGTACGTCTCGGTAAATTCCGGCGCAAACTCTTCGGAAATGCTGTAAGAAACCAGCAATGAATGGCCGACCCGTTCGAACTTGCGATCGTGATCCGGGTGATCTCCCGGTTTGGCCGGAATCTTCGTTTGATCCACGCAGCGGCCTTCGTTCGCCCTGACCCGCCGTTCCTTCTCGGCCGCTGCAAAGGGCACGCGTAGCGGGCCGCTAAACCTGCTCTTCCGTGACTTTCGTTCAAGCGATGCTTCTCGCGCTGCTGCAAGGCGTCAGCGAATTATTTCCGATCAGCAGTCTTGGCCACACGGTCCTCGTCCCCGCCCTGCTCCACTGGAACGTCGACCGGCGGGATCCAACGTTTCTCGCCTTCATCGTGGTACTGCACCTGGGCACGGCCCTCGCGCTACTGCTGTTCTATTGGCGCGACTGGCTCGTCATCGTCCGCGCGCTCTTTGCCAGCGTGGCTCGCGGACGGCTTGAAAACAGTCGCGACGAACGAATTGCGTGGCTGCTCGTTGTCGGCACCGTGCCGGTGGGACTGCTGGGAATTATCTTTCAAGATCCGATCCGTAATTTGTTCGGATCGGTGAAACTGGTAGCCGTTTTTCTCATCGTCAACGCGTTCGTCATGTTCTTGGGTGAATTTTTGCGCAAGCGCCAGCACGACGATGCGGCCAAAAATTACAAACAGCTCCAAGAAATGAGCTGGCTGCAAAGCATTATCGTCGGCACCGCGCAGGCGTTTGCACTCTTTCCTGGGATTTCGCGTTCCGGCTCCTCCATTGTCGCCGGCTTGTTGATCGATCTCACTCACGAGGACGCGGCAAAGTATTCGTTTTTGCTCGCAACGCCCGTAATTTTCGCCGCAGCCCTGTTGGAAATTCCCAAGCTTTGGGCACCGCAAGCTCATGTCGTAGCCGTGCAAGCCGCCGTTGGTTGCATCGTTGCGGGGCTGGCTGCCTATGGGTCGGTGGCGTTCTTAACCCGTTACTTCAAACACAACGACCTGCGGCCGTTCGGCTGGTATTGTCTGGCCTTCGGCGTCCTTTGCTTCGTGCTCGCCACGAAAGGAGTCATCTCGTGAAAATTCTCGCAATCGTACTTGCCGTTATCTTTGTGGTGCTCGGAATTATGGCGTGGACCGGATCGTCGAACATGATGCCGGTGCTTGGACTGGATGGAACGCATCACACAAAACACGCGATCGCCTATTTTGTGCTCGCCGTCTTGTGCCTCGTATGGATGCGGATGAGTCCGGGAGCGGCCGTGCGGCGCTAAGACCGGAACAAAAGGTGCGGAGCTGCGGTAGATTAGTTTACATCAGACTAAGGCCTACGGCAGCACCGCACCGTGTGGCAAGTTCAAGCCTCCCACGTACTGCAAACGTAAAAGACCCGGCCCTCGTGACGGCGCGGGCAACCCAAGGGAGCCGAAAAGTTTTCTGCGGCCGCTAGTTGGTTCCGATAAGGTATGTTTCGTACGGGTGGGGAGCAATAATCTCGACGTTTTTGCGCGCGTTGCGCAAGAGTGCCTCAAAGGCGGACCGCTTTTGTTCCGTCGTCTGCACGACGACGACCCGGTAGTCGGCGGCCGAGGACAGGACGCCGGCAATGGCGCGTGCGTACCCTTGTTCGTCTGCGCTGCGCGCTCCAAAGAGTGAGTCGCGATAATAGTGCTCGATATTGAAATAGGGATTGCCCTGCCACCACGCCTCCCACATCCAAATCCGCGCATCGGCGGCGCGGAAAGTATTGCGCGCGGGAGGCGCGAGGAAGAGCGCATCCGCGGTTTGCCGCCCGATGGTCACCAGTACGTCGCTTTGGCGGACCGTATTGTGGAGCAAGTTAGGCGCAACCCACTGCTCGGTTTGCCGGATGTAATTCCACGCAAGCTCGCTCGGCGGGATATCTTGCATGTCGTCGGGATAATGCGATTTTTGAAGCCAATAGCAGAGGACGTGCCATAAGCCCAGGATCGCAAGACCGGTTTGTCCGTCGCTGCGCAAGCTGCGCACGTTGTCGTGCCACACGCCCAAATATTGGCACTGCTCCTCGGAGAAGAAGACGCCTTCCCACGCTTTGAACATGTCGGCCGCATAGATGCGTCCCGGAATCATCTCGACGATTTCGGCAACTTCGTTGTCTTTGAGGATCGTGAAGTCGTTGACCACCAAGCCTTCGCCCACACGGACGAACCATTCGACCACGTCACCGCCATGGACGGCAAGGCCTTGGTGCTTGAGATAGTTGAGATGCGTCGGGATGCCCATAAAGGGGTCGACCAAACTCTTGGCATCGTACTTGCGCAGAATTTCGAGCACGCGGGTGGCCGACACGCGGCGCGTGCGTTCGGATAATTCGATCATACGGTCGCCTTGAGGCTTTCGGTAAACGCGCTCACGACCGCCGGATCGAACTGCGTACCTGCCGATCGGGTGAGCCGTTCGACGGGCGTCATCCGGTCGTCGCGAATTTTCGTGCGGTGCGCTTCGTGCAGTGCTTCGTATGCGATGCAGACCGCAAGAACTCTGGATTCCAGCGGAATGGCGTGCGCTGCGAGCCGGCCGGGAAGACCCGTCCCGTCAAACCATTCGGCGCGCGCGCGCAGAATTGGGAGCAGTTCTGCAAAGGCGGGAACCTGCGCGACCAACGCCGCGGCCGCCGTGGCGTTGCGCGCGCGCAGTTCGCGTCCGAGTCCGGCAAGCGGATCGAAACGATGGCCCTCGAGGTCGTCCCGTTCGATTTCACCGGCGCCGAAAAGATATGCGCCCGCATGTAATCGTGCGGCGCAGGCGCGGTCCACATTCAATCGCGTTCCGGTTGCGGTTGCGCGTTCGGCAACGCGAGCGCAGCGGCCGCGAGCGCCGATGTGAATGTCGATTGCTTCACCAAGCAGATGCAACACCGTAGCGGCGGAGCCCGGCGTCGCGTGCAGGGCATGCAGCGGCATGTCGCGCGCCGGCGTCTCGCCGCCCGTGGTGTGAAACCACATCACAAACGCGCGCACTTCTTCGGGTGAGAAAATGCGGCCGCTGGATTCTTGAATCGACGCCAGCCCGTCGTCGGGTTCGGCCGCGCTTACGTATGTTTGCGCCAGATGCAAAACTTGCGCTACTTTGGGAATGCCGTGCCAGCGCAACTGATCGGGATATCCCGTGCCGTCCCAATTTTCCGCATGCCACCGGATGATGTCGGCGGTGTTCTCGGGTAGCCCGCGAATGCGGCCGCATAACGAGGCGCCCATCGCCGGAATGTTCCAGCGTTCCATCCTTGCCGCACGCGATGGTAAGGAATCGCTGCGACGAACGCCGCCGTTTCCCAGCGCGCCGATGCCATGCAAGACTCCGGCCAAATAAACCGCGTCGCATTCTTGCGGGCCGCAAGCGTTATTTTGCGCAAGTTCGCCGGCGAGCGAGGCAATTCGCGATCCGAAGCCCGGCGGATTTCCGAGTGCGAAGTCTCCGGCCGCGCCGAAGAGCAAAAGCATGTGGCCGAATGCCTCGGCGTCCCCACTAGGACTCGCGTCCGGACCCTGGAATAGCGTCATCTCACACGCGTATTTTTTATCTTCGTGCAGAAACCCTCACATATCGCCGCCGATGGGTCAATTTCTATGGTTGACGTCTCGGCCAAAACGCCGACAAAAAGAACTGCGAGGGCCGCGGCCCGCGTGCGCATGTCCCCGCAAGCCCGCGCCGCCCTGGAGGCCGCAACGCTGCCCAAGGGCGATGCGTTCGTCACCGCGCAAGTTGCCGGTATCCTTGCTGCAAAGCAAACCGCAACGCTCATTCCACTGTGTCATCCCCTCGGGCTCGACGCCGTTGACGTGCACTTTGCGTGGGAAGCCGGCGGAATGCTGCGCATTGAGGCCACGGCCGTCACGACCGGACCGACCGGCGTGGAGATGGAGGCCCTGGTCGCCGCTTCGATTGCGGCGCTGACGATCTACGATATGACCAAAGCACTGGACAAAGGCATTACAATCGAGCAAGTGTGTTTGATGGAAAAGACCGGCGGCAAGAGCGGTACATGGCAGCGAACCTAGGCTACTTCAAAACCGCGCTCATCGTGCTTTCGGATCGGGCATCCTCGGGCGAACGCCCGGACCAGTGTTTACCCATTATGAAGGAGCGTCTCGGAGCGGCGTACGAGATCGTCGAGGAATCCGTCATTCCGGACGACACCGGCGAATTGCAGGCGAAGTTAATCGATTTGTGCGATGCCGGCCGCGCATCGTTAATTTTGACCAGCGGCGGCACGGGCCTCGGCCCGCGCGACCGCACGCCGCAAGCAACTGCGGCCATCCTCGATTACGAAGTGCCGGGGATCGGCGAAGCGATCCGGGCGGCCTCCGTAAAAATCGTCAAAAGCGCGATGCTCTCTCGCGCGATCGCCGGGGTCAGACACAAGACGCTCATCGTGAACTTGCCCGGAAGCCCAAAGGCCGTTGCCGAATCGCTCGATGTGATCGTCAGCGTCTTGCCTCATGCCTTGGAATTACTGGGCGGCGAGCTGGTTGACGGATGAATTTCGAGCAAGCTCGGAGTTATTTGCTCGGAACGGTCAACGAGAGCGTATCGCGACGCGTCCCGTACCGCCTGGAGCGCATGCGCGCTTTTCTGCGCGCGCTCGGTGACCCGCAAAATGCTTATCCGACCGTGCACGTTGGCGGAACGAGCGGAAAAGGTTCGACTGCCACCTTGATTGCGGCCGCATTGACGGCGGCCGGAAAACGAACCGGACTGCATACCAAACCACATCTTTCATCGCTAACCGAACGCGCGCGCATCGACGGGTTGCCCGTTGCGAACGACCGCTTCGCGGAGTTGTTGACGTCGATGCAGCCTGCGATCGATCGGACGACCGCCGAATTTAGCCGGCCCTCGTACTACGAAACGCTGCTCGCTCTCACGTTCCTGTACTTTGCCCGCGAAGCCGTGGATATCGGCGTGATTGAAGTAGGCCTGGGCGGGAAGCTCGACGGGACGAACGTCATCACACCGCTCGTAAGCGTTATTACCAACGTCGGCCTCGATCATACCGATGTCTTGGGCGATACGCTCGAAGAAATTGCGGGCGACAAAGCCGGCATCGCCAAGCCCGGCGTGCCGCTGGTTTGCGGCGTCGATCTCGAGGGACCGCAGAACGTTATTCGCGCGCAGTGCGAGTCTGTGGGAGCGCCGTTTGTAACCGTGTCTGACCGTCTGTTAAGTGTGTCAGAACCGTCGGAAGGGCGGTTCGGCCAGTCGTTTTCGATCTCGACCGCGCGCGGAACGTATCAGCTCGATCTTCCGCTGCTCGGAAAATTTCAAGTGCGCAATGCCGCGGTTGCGATCGTTGCAATGGAAGCGTTACCGCCGGCATTTTCACCGGACATCGAGGACGTTCGCCGCGGTTTCGAAAGCGTAACGTTGCCGGGACGCATGGAGGTCTTTGCGACGCATCCGGTTGTCGTGTTCGACATCGCGCACAATCCCGACAAAGCGCGTAGCCTTTCCGAATCGCTGGCCGCACACTTTGGAACGGACCGGCGTTACACGTTCGTCGTTGCCATCGGCGAATCGAAGGACCAGCTGGAAGTTTTGCGGGCCCTGGCCGCGCCGGTTTCCGCATCGTTTATCTGCACGACGTTTGAGGCAGCCGGACGGCCCTCAGCCAAGCCGCAGCGTTTGGCGAGCCTCGCAGCAGAATTGGGCCTATTCGGCCGCGCGATTTCGAGCCCGGTTGAGGCGCTTTCCGTCGCGCGCCGCAACGCCGATGCCGGTGACGTGGTTGTCGTTACCGGATCGACATTCATCGTCGCAACTTTACGTGATTGGTGGCTGCAAAACGTTAGCACAGAACCCACAGCGCGGTAAACGCGGCGCCCTAACCGTCCGTTCCAAGCAGTTAGTGTGGGGCGAGCGGACGTATATCATGGGTATCGTCAACGCCACACCCGATTCGTTTTCAGGCGATGGCCGACCGACTGCCGAGGGGG
>JALZBM010000179.1 GCA_030947385.1 Vulcanimicrobiota bacterium | reverse complement strand
GCGCCGCGGCTGCGCAAGTTCCCGTCAATGGCCGTCCGCCGGAGTTGCTCGACCCCGGCTTCCAATCGAACCCGGACGGCGCGATTGCTGCTGCCCGCGAGCGCGTCGCCGCAGGCGATTTCGAGGGTGCGATCAGAGGGTTGCGCGCCTACGTTGCCGTGCACCCGAACGATATCGCGCCGACGCGGCTGTTGGGCGATCTCTATTACCGCCAGACCAATCTCTCGATGGCGGAGCGGACCTACCGGCAGATCATTATTCTTTATCCGGGCGACCGTGAGACGCACAACCGCCTCGGCGCGGTGTACGCAACCCAAAACCGCATCGACGAAGCCATTACGGAGTACTCGCGCAGTTTGCCCGGCACGGATTCCGTTGCCGATCTCGTTTCGCTGCATCAGCGCAAGGGCGACCTGCGCCGTTACCAGATTTCCGTCGAGCGCGATGCATCCAATAATCCGAGCGACGGTGACGTGCAGGGCGAACTCGGCTCCGTCTATTTGGCCGAGAACGATTACCCGCGTGCGTTACAATATTTTCTCAAGGAGCTGGACCTTCATCCGGCTTCCGCGCTTGGCATCAACCATGCCGCCATCACCTACATGGACCTCGGACTTTACACTCAAGCATTCGCGATTCTCAAAAAATGCATCGCGGCCAACCGAACGTCGTACGCGTGTACGCTCAATCTCGCAGCGGCGAGTCTGGAAACGCACGATTATGCAAGCGGTAAGGAATTGCTCGACCGGGCCCAGCAACTCGAACCCGAGCATCCCGAAATCAATATCAACTTTGGATACCTAGCCGACGCGCAGGGGCGTTGGAAAGAAGCCGTTACCTATTACGTGAAGGCGCTTGCGGTATCGCCGTTCGCGCGCGATGCGTATCTCAATCTGGGCGTCGATTACGAACGCCACAAACTCTACGACCTTGCGGAGTCCGCGTTGATCAAGGGCTTAAGCCTCGTCCCCTCGGACGGCGAACTGCATTACCTCTTGGGCCGGACCTATCAGGCGCAAAGCAAGCACGATTTGGCGCGCAAGCAATTCGAAGCGGCGTACCAGTCGGCCGACCCCCGCGTTACGACTCTTGCGCGCGTGCATCTGTCGCAACTCGACGGCGCACCTTCGCGCCAGTAGCTTACGCTTTTCGCGCGATGGCGTCGATTTCGACCCGCGCGCCAAGCGGTAGCCCGCTGACCGCGACGGTCGAACGCGCGGGCTTCGCGTCGCCGAAAAATCTCGCGTAGGCATCGTTGACGGCCGCAAAATCGTTCATGTCTATAAGAAAGACGGTCGTCTTCACAACGTCGGTCGCGCTCAGTCCAGCCGCCTTGAGAACTTCGAGCAGATTGCTCAGCGTACGCGACGCTTGCGCCGCAACATCGCCATCCACGAGCACACCGCGCTGCGGATCGATCGCAACTTGGCCGCTGCAAAAAACGTAGTGTCCCGATTCGATCGCCTGACTGTAGGGACCGATCGGTTCGGGAGCGTTTTTCGAGAAGACCGGTTTCATCGAACGCCCGCTTCTTGGGTGGCGCTCATCGTGCCCTTGTACTTCATCGCCGGCTCTTCAATACCGAAATTCGCCGCATACAAATCGGAGATGCGCTGGAGTTCGTCCGCGGTCAGTGCGGGCGTCTGCGGGGCCCGGCCGAACTCGATCAACTGTTCGCGGTCGTAAATGTTCGGCAGCACCGTCATGACGCGCGGCTCGTGCAGGAGCCACTGCAGCGCCGCTTGGCCGAGCGTGCGCTCCGGCGTTTCCAAAAACCGAAGCTGCTCGACCTTCTGCACGCCGTTGATCAGCCACGACTTCGGACGGTGGCGTCGATGGTCGCCGGCCGGGAAGACCGTATCGGCCGTGTATTTGCCTTCGAGCATGCCGCTGGAATGCGGAACGCGCACCATGTAGCCGGTATCGCCCTGCACGTCGTTCGCCGCTTGGATCATTTCGTTGCCCGGAAACTGCTCGAGGATGTTCCAAATCATCTGTACGCTCGTCGTATTGCGAACGCGCGCCGCCTGCACGCCTTCCATAAGCCAGCCGATGGCGGGGCCGAGTGCGACGCCCGCATACCGGATCTTGCCTTCCTGTTTGAACGTTTCGAGCAACGCCCAAAGTTCGTCGTTATCGATCTGCGCCAGATGGGCGTTGTGAATTTGATAGACGTCGATGCTATCTGTCTTTAAGCGCCGCAGTGACTGCTCGAGCGCGAAGCGCACGAATTGCGGCGAGAAGTCCGCCGGGATTTCTTGTTGCCCTTTTCGTTCGCCGGAAAAATTGTAGAAATCGTAGCCGAATTTGGTTGCGTAGACGACCTTGTCGCGGCGGTCCGAAAACGCAGCCGCAAGCTGCTCTTCGCTGCGGCCGTTACCGTAGGTATCCGCGGCGTCGAATAGCGTAATTCCGAGATCGAGTGCTTCGTGGAGCAGTGCCACGGCCTGCGCGTCGGTCATTTCGCCCCACCAACCCGTGGCGGTGGTCCAAAGGCCGAAGCCGACCTCGCTGACGGTCAGACCGGTGTTGGGATACGTACGGTACTTCATAAAAGACAAAGTTCTACGCGGCGCCAATGAACCATACTATCGTGGAGAATTTTGACGTGCAAGCGCGCACGGTGCTTGCATGGATCGAGCGATATTTGTCGGATCCGCGCGCGTATCCGGTGCTCAGCACGGCAAAGCCGGGGGAGATATCGAGCGCTTTACCCGCTGCGCCTCCCGAGGAGCCGGAACCGTTCGATGCGATCTTTGCCGATTTCGAAAACGTCATTCTACCCGGCATCACGCACTGGAACCACCCGCGGTTTTTTGCGTATTTCTCAAATTCGTCGGTACCGGTTGCGGTGCTGGCGGAAGCGCTCGCGGGTGCCCTCAACGTCAACGCGATGTTGTGGCGGACGTCGCCGGCCGCGACCGAACTCGAAGATGTCGTTTTGGGCTGGCTGCGCCAACTGCTCGGCCTGCCCGAAGCTTTTCACGGCATTATTTACGACACCGCATCGATTGCCGGTTTTACGGCGCTGGCCGCCGCACGCGAGGCGCTCGGCCTCGATATCCGCGAGCGCGGAATGGCGGGACGCGACATTCCCGTGCCGCGCGTCTACATTACTGCGCACACGCATTCGCATATCGAGAAGGGCGCGATCGCACTCGGTATCGGGCGCGCAAACGTCGTTGCCATACCGTGCGACGACCGGTATCAAATGGACGCTGCGGCGCTCGAAGCGCAGATCGAAGACGACCTGGCGGGCGGGTTTCGTCCCATGTGCATCGTGGGAACGATCGGCACGACGTCGATGACGTCGGTCGATCCCACTGCGCAACTCGCGCGCATCGCGAAGAAGTACGGCGTTTGGCTTCATGTGGATGCAGCATATGCGGGCGTTGCGGCGATGCTGGAGGAGCACCGCCATCTGTTTGCCGGCGTCGAAGAGGCCGACTCGCTCGTCGTCAATCCGCACAAATGGCTCTTCGTGCCGATGGACCTCTGCGTGTTGTACGTCCGCGATCCGGAAGCGTTGCGGCGCACGTTCAGCTTGGTCGCCGACTATTTGCAAACGAGCGAAACCGGCGTACACAACTATATGGACTACGGTTTGCAATTGGGGCGGCGCTTCCGGGCGCTTAAACTGTGGTTCGTATTGCGCACCTATGGTGCCCGTGGCGTGCGCGAGCGCATTCGCGCGCACATTGGGTTTGCGGCCGAACTCGCGCGCTGGATCGACGCCGAACCCGGTTGGGAATTGAGCGCACCGCATCCCTTTTCCGTCGTCTGCTTCCGCTATTGCCCCCCAAGCTTATCCGCAACGGAAGTGGATGCGCGCAATACGGCGATCATGGAGCGGGTGAATGCAACCGGGCAGGCCTTTCTTTCATCGACGCAGATCGACGGCAAGACCGTCTTGCGCATTGCGATCGGGAATGCGGAAACGACGCTTGAAGATGTTCGCTCCGCTTGGGACTTGCTGCGCGCTAATATATCCTGAGGTACGCCTCTCGCTCCCAGGGATGCACGGCGCGCCGGTAGCGTTCGTACTCCGCGAGTTTCGCGTCGCGGAAAGCGTGATAGATGTGATCACCCAGCGATTTTCGCACCACCGGATCGGCATCGAGTTCGGTGATGGCCTGACGTAAGGATTTCGGCAACGTTCCGATGCCGCGCTCCCGCCGCTCTCGTTCGGTGAGATCGTAGGTCGAACCCACGAGCGCTTCGCCCGGTAAGATCGTGTGCGATATGCCGTCGCATCCGGCGCCGAGCAACGCCGCTAAAACCAGATATGGATTGCCCGCGCCGTCGGGACTGCGCATTTCGATGCGCGCCGGATGGCGCCCTGAGGGAACGCGAACGAGTGCGTTGGCGCTGCGCGCCGACCAAACCGTGTACACCGGTGCGTCCCAGGCGGCAACCAAACGTTTATAGGAGTTGACCGTCGAGTTACAGATCGCCGTTACTGCCGGCGCGTGGTTGAGCAAGCCGCCGATGAAGTAAAGCGCATCGTCCTGCAGCCCGTCGCTTGCGCGGCCTTCGCCGTCACCGAAGCGAAAATCGACGTGCAGACCGCTGCCGGCCTGGTGTTCGAGGGGCTTGGGCATAAACGTTGCGTCGAGCCCGTACTGCCTGGCGATGTGTTTTGCTACGCCGCGTAACGTGAAGAGTTGGTCGGCGACGGCGAGCGGTGCTCCATGCGGAAGATCGATCTCGTGCTGACCGTTTCCGTGTTCGTGATGCGAGCCGCTCACGGTGATACCCATCGCTCCGAGCGCGGCAACGATCGCGGTGCGCGCTTCTTCGCCGCGGTCGCTCGGTGCAAAGTCGAAGTACGATCCGACGTCCGGCGTGTGCGTCGAACCCCCTTCGCCGCCTTCGAATAGATAAAATTCAATTTCCAGCGCGATCCGCACATCCGGCGCGAACGCAGCGGAGTTTTCTAGGACGCGTTTGAGCGTCGTGCGCGGGCACCCTTCGAACGGGGTGCCGTCAGGTGTGGCGATGTCGCAAATGATGCGTGCCTCAGTCGCTTCCTGCGCTCCCCACGGATACACGGCGAACGTCGCGATATCCGGTTGCAGCACCATGTCCAACTCTTCACCGCGAACGAATCCGTCGATCGATCCGCCGTCGAACGTGACGCCGCCTTCGAGCGCGCGTTCCAACTCGGAGATGGGAATGGAAACGCTCTTGCTTATTCCCAGAATGTCGGCAAAGACGAGCCGCACGA
>JALZBM010000041.1 GCA_030947385.1 Vulcanimicrobiota bacterium | reverse complement strand
TTCCTGTATCAGGGCCAGCGCCGTGTTCCCGTACAACAGGCGCGCCGGACCGTCGGCCGCAAAATGTTCGCGGGACGATCGACCTACATTCCCCTACGCCTCAACAACGCAGGTGTTATCTCAATCATCTTTGCGATTTCGATTCTGTTGCTGCCGCAACAGGCGCTCTCGTGGTTCGGTCACAACGGGCAGACGGGTGTCGGCGCGAACATCGCAAACTGGCTCGTAACGTACTTCAGCCCCAACTCGACCCTGTACAACTTTGTGTACTTTGTGCTGGTCGTCATCTTCACGTTTTTCTACAGCGCCATCGTGGTCAACACGCGCGATATCGCAGACAACTTGAAGAAGAGCGGCTCGTTCATTCCGGGTATCCGCCCGGGCCAGCCGACGGTCGATTACATCAACCGGATTCTTCTTCGCATAACCACTGCCGCTGCGATCTATCTCGGCCTCCTTGCGGTCCTTCCGACGACTCTTGAAAAGAGCCTGAGTATCACGACGTTTTATCTGGGTTCGACGTCGCTGCTGATCGTTGTCGGCGTAGCTTTGGATACGATGACCCAAATCGAAGCGCGTCTTGCCATGCGCGACTATCGCGGGTTTAGCAAGAAGTAAGATGCGGCTGATCTTTTTGGGACCTCCCGGAGCGGGCAAGGGAACGCAAGCGCGGATTCTCGAGCAGCGTTTCGGCGCGCGCCAAATCGCGACGGGCGACATCCTGCGCGCCCACCGGGTGAATAAAACGCAGCTCGGCGAAGCCGCGCAGGGATTTATGGATCGCGGCGAACTGGTTCCCGACGAACTGATCATCAAAATGATCGAAGGCGAACTCAAGGGCGCGCAAGGCTTCATTATGGACGGATTTCCGCGCACGCTGCCGCAAGCCGAATCGTTCGATCGGCTCCTGACCGAAAACAACTGGGATCTCGACGGCGTCGTGCTCTTTACCGCAGACCGCGAAACGCTCGTGCACCGGCTCTCGGGCCGGTGGACCAATCCGCGAAACGGACGCACGTACAACACCTCGAGCAATCCGCCGCTCGCAGCCGGCGTCGACGACGAAGACGGCGGCCCGCTCGTGCAACGCGACGACGACAAACCCGAAACCGTAACCAATCGTCTGGGCGTCTTTGAAGCGCAAACCAAACCACTGGTCGAGTATTACCGCTCCAAAGGCAAACTGATCGAAGCCAATGGATTGCTGCCGGTCGATCAAGTGACCCTTGAGATCACCAATGCGCTTCAGCGCCGTAAGGGACCGCAAGCATCGTGATTACCATGAAATCGGCTCGTGAAATCGAGACGATGCGCCGCAGCGGAAAAATTACGAGCAAAGTGCTCGGCGATTTGATGCGCGCGGTGAAGCCGGGAATGACGACGCGCGACCTGGATGCGATGGCCGAAAAGGGCATTCGCGACCTTGGCGGCGTCCCGACCTTCATGGGCTATCACGGCTATCCGTCGTCGATTTGCGCGTCGGTGAACGAAGAAGTGGTCCACGGAATGCCGGGCGACCGCGTCTTGCAAGACGGCGATTTGCTTTCAATCGATATTGGAACCACCTTCGAAGGATACGTCAGCGATACGGCGGTGACGGTTGCCGTCGGCGCGATTTCGCCGGAAGCGCAACGTTTGTTGAACGTCACGCAAGAATGTTTGATGAAGGGTATCGCGCAGATGCAGCCCGGCAAGCGTCTTGGGGACATCGGCGCCGCCGTCCAGGCGCACGCGGAGGCCGCCGGATACGGTGTGGTACGCGAACTCGTCGGTCACGGCATCGGAACGAAGATGCACGAGGAGCCTCAAGTGCCCAATTACGGGACCCGCGGGGCGGGCATGGAGCTGCGGCCGGGCCTGGTTCTCGCGATCGAACCGATGATTACGCAAGGCGCCTACGCGGTAAGCACCCTCAAAGATGGCTGGACAGTTGTAACCGCAGATGGTAAACTCGCAGCGCACTTCGAGCATACGATTGCCATTACCGAGGATGGTCCTCGGATCTTGACCCTGCGCGATATCGGCGAACATGCCGATGCCGAACAGTACCGGCCGGAGGCGGCCGTTCGCCAAGATCCGGGTGACACGTTGGGATTTAAAAGAGAGTTAGTGAAATGAAAGTTAGACCGTCAGTTAAGCGAATTTGTGAAAAATGCAAAGTCATCCGCCGCGAAGGTAAAGTGCGCGTGATTTGCACCGTCAATCCCAAACACAAACAAGTGCAGGGTTAGGAGTAGAGAACCAATGGCTCGTATTGCTGGAATCGATCTGCCGCGCGAGAAGCGCATTGAGATCGCGTTACAATATATCTATGGCATCGGTCCGACGACAGCCAAGAAGCTTCTCGAGAGCAGCGGCGTGAACCCCGACCTTCGCGTCAAGAACATGACCGAAGAGGATGAGAAGAAGCTGCGCGACGCGATTGACGGCAAGATCAAAGTCGAAGGCGACTTACGCCGCGAAGTATCCGGCCACATCAAACGTCTGGGCGACATCGGCAGCTACCGCGGCATCCGCCACCGGCGCGGTCTCCCGGTTCGCGGTCAGCGCACGAAAACCAACAGCCGCACGCGCAAGGGTCCGAAAAAGACCGTCGGCCAGAAGAAGAAAGTCGCCGCGAAGAAGTAGCGCTTCTTGCAACATTCGCAAAGGGATCCGGCGTCGCCGGGTCCCTTTTGTTTTCCGGTGCGTGCTTGAGGCTGCGACCTTGCGGGAATAGTTTGTTTATGAAGAGTGATGATGTTCTCAAAGATATCGCGCTGTTGGCGGTCCGGGTGGGCGTCGGCGCAAGCATCGCGGCGCACGGCGCGCAAAAGATGTTCGGGGCGTTCGGCGGTGCGGGGATTGGTGGTACTTCGCAATTTTTGAGTTCGCTCGGTTTTACACCGGGCGAGAAATTTGCGAAGGCTTCCTGCGCCACCGAGATTGCCTCCGGCGTCCTGATCACCGCAGGCGCGCTCGGCCCGGTCGGCCCGGCGATGTTGGCATCGGTGATGATCGTCGCGGCGGAAACCGTGCACCGCAAGAACGGCTACTTTCAGTCGAAGAACGGCTTCGAACTTAACGCGATGTATTTTTTGATGGCGCTCGTGCTGGCGAACGTGGGACCCGGATCGCTTTCGATCGATCGTGCGCTGGGACTGAAAGACAAACTTGGTGCTACCGCCGGTTGGACCGTCTTCGCAGGCGGGATCCTGGCCGCCGCCGCGATCCTGGGCCAACGGCAGAATGCGCCGCACACGCACGTCGAAACGGGAACGATCGATCCCGCCTCGGTGCGCGATGCAGCCAAGGAAGCGCAGCGCTAGCCGGTTAACCCCCGGCCCATGCACGCTGTAATAACCGCCGGCGGACGCGTTACGGGAGATTTTGCAGCGCAAATCGGCACGCATGTAAAAGCGCTGGCGAAATTCGGCGGCACGACGTTGCTCGAACGAGCGATCGCGGCAGCACGGAGTGTTGGTGTCGAGCAGCTTGCCGTTGTCGGTGGCGAAGAAGTGCGCGAGCACGCCGGCAATTTAATTGATGTTTTCATAAACGAAGCTCCCAGCGGCGCGCAAAACGTGCATCTCGCACTTTCGGCGTTCCCGGATCAGACGCTGCTCTATCTAACGAGCGATTTGCCGTTTCTATCCGGGGCGACGGTCGGCGAATTCTTGGGGCGCGTACCGCCGGCATCACTCGCCATGCCGCTTGCCTCTGCGGTAACCTACGCTTCACGCTTTCCCGGCGCTCCCGACCGCGCAACCGTCGTTGGTGGCGAACGCATAATGAACGGGTGCGTGTTTGTGATTCCCGCGGACGCCGCCCCGCTCGTCGATAGCGTCGCGCAGAAACTCTTTAATGCCCGCAAAGATCTCTTCGGAATGGCGAAGTTGCTGGGGCCGGCGTTGCTCTTAAAATTTGCGGTCAAACGTATCCGGATTGCCGATGTGGAATGCAAAGCGGCCAAAGTGCTGGGATGTCCGGTTTTCGCGGTTCGCGATTGCGCGCCGGAGTTGTGTTTTGACGTCGATACGATCGAGGATTACCGGTACGCTCGTGCGCACGCCTAAGCCCTTTCTCCTGGCAACGTTTTGGTTTGGCATCCAAGCCCTTTGGGGCGCGCTGCTCGGCATTGCCTTACAGGCGCGAACGAGCGAACTCGCTCCGAGCCACACGCTCGTAGCCTACGGGCAACTTGCTGCCGCGGGTGCCTTTACCGCCGTCGTCATGCAACTCATCATGGGCCCGCTCTCCGACCGTTTGCGCCGGCGCGGTCACGACCGCCGGGTGTTTCTTATCGTCGGCGCAGTTGCGGGATGTATCGGAATTTTTGGATTCTTTCTCGCGCACTCGTTTGCGCTTCTCTTCGGAGCGCTCGTATTTTTGCAAATTGCGGTGAACGTTGCGATCGGGCCGTATCAAGCGATTATCCCGGACTATCTGCCCGCATCGCAAGCCGGACGGGCATCAGCATGGATGGCGGCCTTACAGAGCCTCGGAAACGCCGCCGGGGCCATATGTGCGGTCGTCTTGCTCGGATCACCCTTCGCACTTGCAGCGGTGTTGGCTTGCGTACTGTTGCTGACGTGTGGAATAACCGTGCTCCACATGAGACGATTGACGCCGCGAACGATCGAACAAAGCGCGCATCCAATCACACGGGTGGAAGTCGATCTCTTCGTCTCGCGCGCGATCCTGTGGACTGGATTTTATACGGTTTTGGGCTATGTATTTTTCTACGTTCACGACACGCTGGGCATTCGCGACGCGGTGCACGGCGGTGGAATCATCGTGCTGCTCTTTACGGGGTTTGGTGCGCTCGGCGCGGCGTTAACGGCGAAACCCGCGGATTCTTTGGACAGGCGGGTCGTGGTCAACGCCGCCGTCGCAGTGTTCGTCGCCGGTCTCGCCGTCTTTGTAGCGGTGCGCGATCCGCACGCAATGTATGTTGCGGCCGCCATTGCAGGAACCGGATGGGGCGGATTTTTAGCGGCGGATTGGGCGCTCGGATGTACGATTTTGCCTGCGGAATTGATGGCAACGGCAATGGGCGTTTGGAACGTTGCCGTTGCAGGCCCGCAGATTTTGGCCCCGGCTCTTGCCACGTGGCTCATCTTTACGGCGCATCCAAACCGCCCGGACGCGCCCGTGTATGCCTTCGTTTTGGCGATGTTGCAAGCGGTTGTCGGCGCCCTCTGGATCTGGCGAATTCCGGCCGTAAACAGGAATAGTGCGCGAGTCGGCGTGAACTCTAGCCTCTCGTAAAGCCGGATGGTGTGGTTTCCGGCGACGCTCCCATGTCCCCCAACCGACAAAACTGTGTGATTTCTGAGAATATATGGGAATAAAGTCCCAAGTTTGTCATTCGGGCGTAGAGGGAGCGATCGTACCCCCGGGTGGGCATCCGAAGCAAAAATGTCACCTGAAATCATACAAAAAAATTACTACAACAACTAGGTAACGATTAGTCCCCTTACCTTGCAAGTTAGGAGGAAACTCTTGAAACGACTGAGCACCGGAGTTCTGACCGTGCTGGTAGCAGCCGGTTTAGGGCTCAACGCGGTTGCAGCTCCGTCAGCCCACGCAGCAAAGGGTAACATTGGATCCCAAGTGCTCGCGCAGGCAACGATGGCGCCGACTCCCGCAGCGATGGCCATGCCGGCCGCCAATTTTGGCGCGCCGCCGTCGGGCCAAATTCCTATTCTGTTTAACGACCATCACGTCTACGCCAAGCCGGATAAACTTAAAGCGGGTCGCGTCCTAGCGGCTCTCGTCCGTGGCGGCACGATTCTCATTCCCTTACGCTCGATGTTCGAGCAAATGGGAGCGACGGTTTCGTACAACGCCGGTTCGCGTACCGTCGACGTGAGCAAACCCGGATCGGACGTCAAGGTCACCGTCGGCAAACCCGAAGTGGTCATCAACGGCGAAAGCCGTCCGCTCGACGTTCCGCCGGAAATCTACCAGGGCCACGTTGTGGTTCCGGTTCGTGTCATTTCCGAAGGCATGGGCGCATACGTTCAATGGGTTCCTGAAAAGAAACTCGTCGTCGTTCGCTACGTAACCGCAACGCCGCCGCCGCCCCCGTCGACAACGACGCCGGCACCGGTGTCGACCCCGGTTCCCACGCCTGCCCCGGCCAAAGTTCCGTATTTGGATAAATTCATCGTGGGCGACTATCTGTTAAATCCGAAAGTCTACAACGAATTCGATCCGGGTATCAAACAGCCGAATGACAGCTCGTATGCCGTTCGTGGCGCAATCGAAATTCCGCTGCTGGGCTTACCGTTCATGCTCGAAGGCGATTACCGTCAAATCGGCTACCAGCACAATCAAAGCATCTTCCCGGCAAGTGGCCCGGCCAGCGTCAACTGCGCCTCGCCGCCGAACGCTTTGATTCCCGGACAAGTCCCCGGAAACGGTGATCCCGGTTGCGTTACCGTCATTGGTGCAAACGGTCAGACGTTCGTTCCGAACTTCTCGCCGCGCGACTATGACTTCGATGGCCGCCTGGGTCTGAAAATCTTGGATCCCCGCGTGTACATCGGCGTCGGCTACATGTACCGCACCGGCAACTACGGCTATCCGCGTTTGAACGGAGTCGGAGTCGGTCTTGAAAAACTCCCCGACCTCGATCAACCGTTCTCGGTCTTCGGAAGCGCATATTACTACCCCAACGTGCGCGGCACGTGCGGTACGGACGTATGCCCGACCGGACCGTATACCTTGGCATATAACATCTTCAAGTATCAGATCGGTGCGACGTACAACTTCGGTAACTCGCCGATCTTTATTGAAGGCGGCTTCCTGGGCGACCGCGGACGCAATAAATCAAATGCGCCCTCGGACTTCACCCACAATGCCGGATTTATCGGTCTGGGTATTCACTTCTAGTACAGAAAGCGTCCTAGTTAGGAAACACGGCCCCGGGGTAACCCGGGGCCGTCGCATTTGTCCCGCAGGACGCTTGGATAATGTGAAAAATTCCGGTTACTTTCGGACGGATTATCTTGGTCTTTGGAAAACAACGCAGGCGGTTTCCTAGAACTTGCAAGTTAGGAGCAAAACGCGTGAGACGACTGAGTACCGGAGTCCTTACCCTGCTGGTAAGCGCCAGTTTAGGATTGAACCTGCTCGCTGCACCGTCGCGCGTGGCGGCACAAGCGACAACCGCCGCGGCCGATTTCGGTTCGCCGCCCTCGGGAGCGATCCCGATTCTTTTCAACGATCATCACGTCTATTCCAAGCCGGACAAACTCAAGGCCGGCCGCGTCCTTGCCGCGCTGGTGCGCGGCGGCACAATCCTGATTCCTCTGCGCTCGATGTTCGAGCAAATGGGTGCAACCGTGTCATACGATGCCGGCACGCGCACGGTTGACGTCAGCAAGCCCGGCTCATCCGTGAAGGTCACGGTCGGCAAACCCGAGGTATCGATCAACGGCGAAACTCGTCCGCTCGACGTTCCGCCCGAAATCTATCAGGGCCACGTCGTCGTACCGGTACGCGTTATCTCCGAAGGGATGGGCGCATACGTTCAGTGGGTTCCCGAGAAGAAACTGGTTGTCGTACGCTACGTAAACGCGACTCCGCCGCCGGCCCCAACACCGGTTCCCTCACCCGCGGCGACGGTAGCGCCGACATCCGCTCCCACGAAAACACCGTACCTCGACAAATTCATTGCGGGCGACTACTTGATCTCGCCCAAGGTCTATAACGAATTCAGCCCGGGCAATACCGGCAACAACGGATCGTACGCCGTCCGCGGTGCGATCGAATTTCCGCTCTTTGGGCTTCCCTGGATGCTCGAAGGCGACTATCGCCAGTACGCCTATCCCCACAATCAGACGAACCCGACGCCCGCAACCGGGGCCGCCAGCGTCAATTGCGGGTCGCCGCCCGGCACGCTTTTGCCCGGTCAATCGGCCGGCGGTGGCGACCAGGGCTGCGTCACCGTCATCGGTCAGCAGGGTCAAACGTTCGTGCCGTTCTTCGGCGCGCGCGACTACGATTTCGACGGCCGCTTTGGCCTCAAGGTTGCCGATCCGCGCCTGTATATCGGTGTGGGATATATCTATCGCACCGGAAACTACGGGTATCCGCGTCTGAACGGCGTTGGATTTGGAGCGGAAAAGCTGCCCGATCTCGATCAGGCCTTCTCCGTCTACGGTAGCGCCTGGTACTATCCGAACGTGCGAGGCACGTGTGGTACCGATGTGTGCCCGAGCGGTCCCTTCACGCTCGCCTACAACCTGTTCAAGTACCAGTTCGGTGGAACGTATAACTTCGGCGCCAGCCCCATCTTCCTGGACTTCGGCATCTTAGGTGACCGGGGCCGCAACAAGAGCAATGCTCCCTCAGACTTTTCGCACAACGGTGCCTACGTGGGTCTAGGCATCCACTTCTAGCGGCAGCCGCCGCCCCCGGCCTAGGAATCAACGGCCCCGGGTTGCCCGGGGCCGTTAAGGGGGTTGATTTAAGAGGCCGGGTCCTGTAAACTAACCCACTGGTGCCGCATTTCTCTCGCGGTGCTCGCATCGCTGCGTGCCTTTCGGCCGGGCGGTGTTCACGGCAAAGAAAGCAATCTCGCCGGTTGCTCCTTACGAAGATCGGATGCCCCGCCAGGGAGCGTGCCGGTCGAGGCGACGACACCATCTCGTTGATGGACAGGATAAACATCTCGGAGTTTTATTTTGGCTGCGAAGAAGCAAGCGAAAACGCGCAAAAAGCGCGAGTTTAAAAACGTCAATTCGGGCATCGCGCACATTCACTCGTCCTTCAACAATACGATCGTTTCCATTTCGGATAATTCCGGCAGCGTCATCGCCTGGGCATCCGCGGGAAATCTCGGATTCAAAGGTTCGAAGAAGTCGACCCCGTTCGCCGCGCAAATGGCCGCTGAAGCCGTCGCCCGCAAAGCGATGGAACACGGCATGAAGCAAGCCGAAGTCATGGTTAAAGGACCCGGCGCGGGACGTGAAGCTGCGATTCGTTCGCTGCAAGCAGCCGGTTTAGAAATCACCCTTATAAAAGACGTTACCCCCATTCCGCATAACGGCTGCCGTCCGCCGAAGCGCCGTCGGGTCTAGGAGAGAAATTTGTCACGTTATCTTGGTCCGGTTTGCCGTCTGTGCCGCCGCGAAACTGCCGCCAGCAAAACCGGTGAGAAAATTAAGTTGTTCCTTAAGGGCGATCGTTGCCTGAGCAAAAAGTGCCCCGTCGAGCGCCGCGGTACCGCACCCGGGCAGAAGACGCAAGGCAAAGGCCGCCAAAAAGTATCCGAGTACGGCCGCCAACTGCGTGAGAAGCAGAAGATGCGCCGGTATTACGGTGTGCTCGAGAAAGTGTTCTCGAATTACTTCACCGAGGCTGCACGCGCCAAGGGCCAAACCGGCCGTCAGTTCTTGCAGATTCTCGAGCGGCGGTTGGACAACGTCGTTTACCGCTTGAATTTAGCTGCCAGCCGCGCGCAAGCGCGCCAGCTTGTCACGCACCGCCACTTCCGCGTGAACGGCAAACTCGTGAACGTTCCGTCGTTCATCGTTAAAGCCGGCGACACGATTACGATCGGCGAGCGGGCCCTCAAATCGACCGTGTTCCAGTCAAATTTGGAAGTTGCCAAGAGCCGCCGCGCGCCGGAATGGCTCGAGTTCAACGACCAAGACAACACGGCGAAAGTTCTTCAGTTGCCGTCGCGCGAGCAAATCGACACGCCCGTCGACGAACAACTTATCGTGGAATTCTACTCTCGCTAGGCTTTCCATCGCCAGAGGTATTGGTAACTCAAAAAAACAGACCGCCGCTAGGCGTACGATCGTGGTGTCAACGGATTACTGCGGATAACGTAAGCGGCAACAAAGGACAATTAAAATTCACATGACCGTTTTAGAAACGCCGCAGGGCGCAACGATTGAAATTCGCGAGCGCCGCGACAACTACGCAAAATTCGTCGTCGAGCCGTTAGAGCGCGGGTACGGGATTACCCTCGGCAACGCGCTGCGTAGAATTTTGCTCAGCTCGATACCGGGCGCAGCCGTCACCTACATGAAGATCGACGGTGTGCTGCATGAGTTTTCGACGATCCCGGGCGTCGTTGAAGACACGACGAACCTGATGCTCAACCTTAAAGGCCTGCCGGTGAAAATGAACACCGAAGAGCCCAAAGTCTTGACCCTCAACGCCACGGGCCCCAAAGAAGTCACTGCTGCCGACATCACGCCGGACGCCGATGTCGAGATTCTGGACCCCAGCTATCATATCGCCACGCTAACCGCAAAGTCGGCGCGCCTGTCGATGGAAATCGGCGTCGAGAAACACCGCGGTTACGTTACGTCGGACCGTCAGCGCAACGTCGAGCACATGATCGGTCTCATTCCGCTCGACTCGATCTTCTCGCCGATTCGCAAGATCAACTTCACCGTCGATGACACGCGCGTCGGACAAAACGTGGACTTCGACCGCCTCACACTGGAGATCGAAACCAACGGTTCGATTACCCCGGATGAAGCGCTTTCGATCGCCGCGCAGATCATGCAAGAACAGCTCGACCTGTTTGTCGACTTCAACACGGAAGAAAAACCCGTCGCTGCCGCTCCGGTTAGCGAATGGGACGTGCCGGTTGAAACGCTCAACCTATCGGTTCGTTCGTTCAACTGCCTCAAACGGGCGGGAATTTCCAAGGTTTCCGAATTGCTCGACATGAGCGAAGACGAGATCATCAAAATGCGCAACTTCGGCAAGAAGTCGCTGGACGAAATCAAACAAGTACTCGAGGAGAGGGGACTTTCGCTGCGCTAATAGCAGCCGAAGATAATCATGCCGCATCAAATTGCAAAGAAGCGCTTATCGCGCACGGACGGACACCGCAAGGCGCTCTTGCGTAACCTCGCAACCTCGTTCTTTAAACACGAGAAGATCGAGACCACGACGACCAAAGCCAAAGAAGTCAGCAAGGTCATCGAACGGTTGATCACGCAGGCGAGCCGCGGCGATTTGCATTCACGCCGTTTGGTCGCTAGTTATCTTACCGAGCCGAAAGTCGTAGCGAAGCTGGTGGATCAAATCGCTCCCAGTCTCAAAGGCCGCAACGGCGGCTACACGCGCATTACAAAGTCGCGCGTGCGCCCCGGGGATGCGGCCGAACTTTCGATCTTGGAACTCGTCCGCTAACATCAGGAACATGACGACGCAAAGCGCTCTGGGTAGCTACCCGGGGCGCTTTGCGCGTTGTAGGACCGCCTACTAGTGGAATTCCCCAAGCTTTTGCGTCGCATGCTCGGCGGCGCAATTTTGAGCGAAGACGAAGCGCAAGAATTCATGGGCGCGATTATGGATGGTACCGTTACACCCGTACAAGCCGGTGGCGTCCTGACCGCAATGGCAATGCGCGGCGAACGGGTGTCCGAGGTGGTCGGTGCCGCGCGCGCGATGCGCGAACGCAGCCTTCACGTGGAGCACGATTTGCCGGTTGTCGTCGACGTCTGCGGAACGGGCGGCGACGGGGCGAACACGATCAATGTGTCGACGATCGCCGCGTTCGTTGTGGCGGCATCCGGCGTACCGATGGCCAAACACGGCAATCGCGCCGCGTCGAGTAGCTGCGGCAGCGCGGACGTACTCGAAGGCGCGGGCGTCGCGATAGACGTACAACCGGACCGCGCCGCAAGAATGTTGCGGCGTTTGAACTTCGCGTTTATGTTTGCGCCTCGTTACCATCCGGCGATGAAAAATGTGGCGCCGGTGCGCCGCGAACTCGGGGTGCGCACGCTGTTTAATATTTTGGGACCGCTTACGAATCCGGCACGCGCCACGCACCAGGTAGTCGGCGTCGCACGCGACGACCATATGGAGCTGGTCGGAGATGCCTTGCGCGCACTGGGATCGCAGGCCGGGGCCGTCATTTGCGGCGCGGGGGTCGACGAAGTCGTCGGAGACAAACCGACGATGGTTTACGCATTCAATCAAGAGCACGCCCAGCGCTGGGTGCTGGATCCCGCCGTATACGGCATTAACGTACCGATGGACGAAATAAAAGGCGGCAGCGGCGAGGCATGCGGCGGTGCGATGATGGCTATCCTGCAAGGCGAACGCTCGGGGCGCGCGGACGTTATCGCGCTTAATGCAGGCCTTGCGCTGCACGTTAGCGGCAAGACGCACGACGTCGGCGAAGGCTTAGCGTTAGCCCGAGACACGCTCTCGAGCGGAAAGGCGTACAAGCTCTTTCAAGAGGTAAGAGCGCAGAGCAATGAGTGATGTTTTAGCCCGCATCTTTGCGGCGAAAATGCGCGCCGGCCGCGCGGACGAAATTCGCGAGCCGCTCGAAGCCGTGCACGAGCGGGGCCTCGCGCGTAAAGGCGATCGCCGGCCCTTCGCGGCCGCGCTCCACGCATCACGCGGCCCGGCGATCGTCGGGGAGATAAAACGCGCATCCCCGTCAGTCGGTCTCATCTCAAATGATTTTCAGCCGGCACAAATTGCGCTGTCGTACGACCGCGCCGGCGTGGATGCGATCAGCGTTCTCACCGAATCCGAGCACTTTCTGGGCGAATTGCGCTTTTTAGACATCGCGCGCGCGCAGACCGCCCGTCCGCTATTACGCAAGGACTTCTTGAGCACGCCCTATGACGTCGCCCAATCCGCGGCGTACGGCGCCGACGCAATCTTGCTGATCGTAGCCGGAATAGGCGACGAAGCTTTGCATGCGAATATGGCGGCCGCGAAAACGTACGATCTCGACGTGCTCGTTGAGATCCATAACGAAGGAGA
>JALZBM010000178.1 GCA_030947385.1 Vulcanimicrobiota bacterium | reverse complement strand
CGCGAGCGTGATCGGCAGCGGCATCAACTCTTCGGTCTCGCGCGAAGCGTACCCGAACATCATGCCTTGGTCGCCCGCTCCGGTCAGCTCGAACTCGTCGTGGCTACCCGTCGCTTTGACTTCGAAAGACTTATCGACGCCCATTGCGATGTCGGGGGACTGTTCGTCGATCGAAACGCTGACGCCGCAGGTTTCGGCATCGAATCCGACGTCCGACTTCGTGTATCCGATATCCGCAATCGTTTTGCGAACGATGCGCGGAATGTCGATGTACGTCTTGGTCGTTACTTCGCCCGCGATGTGAATTTGCCCGGTGATGGCGAACGTTTCAACCGCGACGCGACCATACGGATCGTCCTTGAGAATTGCATCCAGCACCGCGTCCGAAATTTGATCGGCAACTTTATCGGGATGCCCTTCGGAGACGGATTCACTGGTGAATAAGCGACGGTAAGCCATTTCTAAATTACGTTCCTTCCGACCAGGATGCCATGTACTTCTCTTGCTGCGGCGTCAAGGTGTCGATCTTGATACCCATGGACGCGAGCTTTAACGAAGCAACTTCTTCGTCGATCTCGAGCGGCACGTCGTAGACTTGCTTGTCGAGCTTGCTGTGATTTTGGGCAAGATACGCGGCGGCCATACCCTGATTGGCAAACGACATATCCATAACCGCGGCCGGGTGGCCTTCTCCGGCGGCCAGGTTGATAAGGCGGCCCTGACCGAGAATGCACACTTTGCGGCCATCGGAAAGTTCGAACTGCTCGACGAACGTGCGCGGTTCGGTTTTCTTGACGGCCATCTTCTCGAGTGACTCGAGATCCAGCTCATCGTTGAAGTGGCCCGAGTTACAAACGATTGCGCCGTCCTTCATCTTCTCGAAATGCTGGCCGGCAATAACATGATAGTTGCCGGTGACGGTAACGAAGATGTCGCCGATTTTGGCGGCCTCGTCCATCGTCATGACTTTGTACCCGTCCATCGTGGCTTCGATCGCCTTGCGCGGATCGATTTCGGTCACGATAACGTGCGCGCCCATGCCGGAGGCACGTGAGGCGACGCCGCGTCCGCACCAGCCGTAACCCACGACCACGACGTTGCGGCCCGCGAGCAACACGTTGGTTGCACGAATGATGCCGTCGAGCGTCGACTGTCCGGTACCGTAGCGGTTGTCGAACATGTGCTTGGTGAGCGCGTTGTTCACCGCAATCACCGGATAGGGTAGAACGCCGTCGGCTTGCATCGCCTTGAGACGGATGACGCCGGTAGTGGTTTCTTCGCAGCCGCCGATCATGTCTTTGAGCAAATGGTTGTGCTTGCTATAAATCGTGTTCACGAGATCGCAGCCGTCATCCATCGACATGTGCGGCTTGGTAGCGACCACGGCTTCGATATGGCTGTAATACGTTTCGTGATTCTCGCCCTTGATTGCGTAGGTTGGAATGCCAAACTCATTGAGTGCGGCCGCCACGTCGTCTTGCGTTGAGAGCGGATTGCTCGCGCACAGCGCAATTTCCGCGCCGCCGGCCTGCAATGCAAGCATCAGGTTTGCGGTTTCGGTCGTGACATGCAAGCACGCGCCGATGCGCACGCCCGCGAGCGGTTTGGTCTTGGCGAAACGTTCTTTGATCTGCGCGAGCACGGGCATGTATGCTCCGGCCCATGCGATACGCGAACGGCCTTGTTCTGCTAGGCTGCGGTCTTTAACGTCGCCGCGCGCGGCTTCGGCTACTGGCAAGATGAACTCCTAAAAGCAAGGGGAGCTGACCTATTTCTGCACAAGGCCTCGCCCTTCCGTCACATAAAGAGCGCCTCATGGAAACGCTCGATACCTATTTAAGCGGATTAGCGAGCTCCAGCGCAACCCCAGGAGGCGGAAGCGCGGCGATGTTCGTGGCCGCAGCCGGGGCGGCCCTCGTCGCAATGGTGTGCCGCATTTCTCAAAATAACCCAAAATTAGCTGCCCACCATCAAGCGGCCGAGCGTATTGCCGCTGAAGCCGACGAGCTGCGCGCGGCGTTCATCGACGTGCGCAAACGGGACGAAGACGCTTTCGATCGCGTCGTCGAGGCGCAACGCATGCCGAAATCGACCGACGCGCAAACCCGCGCGCGCGCGGACGCACTCGAAGGGGCGCTGCACCACGCGGCCGCGGTGCCCCTCGAAGCCGCCGGTCTCGTCGGCCGGGCGCTGCTCCTCGCGCATGCAACGCTTGCAATCGAGAGCAAGAATCTTATCAGCGATGTCGGATGCGCGGCCGAATTTGCGCACGCAGCCCTTAAGGCGTGTGCCTATAACGTGCGCATCAACCACAAATTCATGAAGAACCGCGCGCCGGTGGGCGCGCAATCGCAAGAGCTGGACGGGCTCGAACGCGAGGGCGCACTGCTTCTCGGGGAGATTCGCGCCGCCGTTGACGGTGCGCTCAAATAAGTAAGCCGCTACAGTACCGCATCGAGAAACGGTCGAATGTCGGCTTCTTGCACTTCCATTCCGACGCCGCGCTTGTGGTACCGGATGTCGTGAAAATCCGAACCGCCGCTCATGAGCAATCCGAACTTTTTCGCCTTATCGCGAAAGAGTTGAATCTGCGCGGCTTCGTGGGAGGGGTAAAACACTTCAAGGCCCTGCAGCCCGGCTTCTACCAGTTCGTCGATCATCGCGTAATCGTATAAGCGTCCCGGGTGCGCGAGCACGGCTATGCCGCCCGCTGCGCGGATAGCAGCGATTGCCTCGTGCGGCGTGATATGCGTCGAGGGAACGTATCCGGGTTTGCCGCGGCGCAAAAAATTTCGAAACGCGGACTCGATATCGCCCACGTGTCCGCCGCGCACGAGCGCTTTTCCAACGTGCGGGCGTCCGAGAGACTGACCCTTGCCCGCTTCGGCGAGAACGTGATCCATCGTGATTTCGTAACCGGCCCCTTGAAGTTGCGTGACCATCGCGCCGATGCGTTCGCGCCGGGCGGACCGGTTATTTTCCAGCATCGCTTCGAGCGGCGCGTGCGTAACCGGCAGCTTGTAGCCGAGAACGTGCGCTTCGTTTCCGTCGTAGGTGGTATTGATCTCAATGCCGACCACCAGGCGCATCGGCGCAGGAACGACGAGGCCCGCGTAAGCCGCGAGCGTATCGTGGTCGGTAATCGAGAAGATCGAAACGCCGCGCTTGTGCATCGCGGCGCAAAGGTCGGTAGGCGAAAGCGTTCCGTCGCTTTCGTACGTGTGCGAGTGGAAGTCGACGATCACGCAGGGGCGCGCATCACGGCAAGGGAGATTCCAGTGCGTTCGTTGCCGCTGATCTCTACATCTATAAAGGAGGGTACGCACACGAGCCCCATGTTGCTCGTCTTAAGGTACGTACGGGCGATCGCAACCGCCTTGATAGCCTGATTGATCGCTCCCGCGCCGACTGCCTGAAGCTCGGCCGTTTCGCGCTCGCGCAAAACCGCTGCGAGCGCCCCGGCGACGGAATTGGGATTGCTCTTCGCCGACACTTTAAGGATGCCGGGGGTGACTTGGATTTTTGCTGGTTCGGAAATCATGGTAATCCTCGCTGGAAAAGACGCTTGATCTCAAGCGCTCGCCCAGTTTGCTTGTCGATGCTTACAACCGCCGCGCAGAATTGCTTGGTACCACTTTTCTGTACACTAAAACGCTCCGAAAGTCCACTGGTAAACCGGTCCATTACCGCTTCCGTCTCCATCCCGATCACGCCGTCCGATGGGCCGGTCATTCCGACGTCGGTAAGGTAGGCCGTTCCGCCCGGCAAAATTTGCTCGTCTGCAGTTTGAACGTGGGTGTGCGTTCCGTAGATGGCCGAAATCTCGCCGTCCAAAAAACGGCCCATCGCGACCTTCTCCGAGGTCGCCTCCGCGTGCATGTCGAGAATAATGACGGGTGTTTCGTGCCGCAAATCCGCCACCAGGGATTTGACCGTGCGAAACGGATCGTCGACCGGCGGCATGAACGTGCGGCCCATGAGATTGAGCACCCCAATAACGGCACCGTCGACCTGCAGCAGGCCGCTGCCCTTCCCCGGAACGTCGGGCGGGTAGTTGGCGGGCCGGATGACTCTTTGCGTACTGTCTAAGTACGTCTTGAAATCGCGCTTGTCGAAAATGTGATTGCCGCTGGTAATGAAGTCGACGCCGTTTGCAAACATCTCTTCGGCGGTTTGGGCGGTCAAGCCGAAGCCGCCCGCGGCGTTTTCGCCGTTTGCGATGCAGGCATCGATCCGGTATTGATCGCGCGCCAGGGGAACGCACCGCTTGAGAACGTCGCGGCCGGGAGAACCCACGACGTCACCGATCAGCAACACGTTGATCCTTCGCCCCGCCTCGGGAACAGAAGTACTTATGATCGGGCGGAGGCCTTGGCTTTCTTTTGCGATTTGAGGAAGTAGACGAGCACGCGCTTCTCTTCGCGGAAGCCCACGAGACTCTTGGATTGTTTTGGATCGCGCATCGAGTCGATCGCGCAGTCGATGAGATCTTCGGCGGCGGCGGGATCCTCGTCGAACGCATCTTCGGGTGCGGGATTTCGGACCAGAGTCTCGGCAAAGCGCTCGGCGAACATTGCAACGAGCAAGGTGAGTTCGTCCCGGCTGAACGTTTCGAGGTCCCGCGTGACGTGCACGAACGTCATTGCCTTGTCGGTTTCGCACTCGACCAGCACCGTGCGCGCCGCATCGCCCTCGAGGTGGAGAAAGCTGCCGACGTGGTCGTCGATGGCGGCAATAACGGCCCGCTGCGCAGCCCGGTCCAACTTACGCGAAACCACAAACGTAAATCGCACGTTGCCGTCGCTCGGCATGGAACGCACGGACGCAATCTCCGGAAAGCGCACCAGAAGGGCGCAGATCAGGCTGACCGTATCGGTATTTTCGTGGGGGAGCCGGGTGGTGTTCACGGGTCGACTTCTCTCTTCTACTCCGAGCCTCTGATGGGTACTTTGGGGGCGGGCGCCTTACATTGGACAACCCCTGAAGCGGGGACCTTGTGTCCGCTCAAGAATTCTAACCGCCGTGACCCTCCGGAAGTTTCTGGGGGCCCTTGCATTGGGTCTCCCGGTCGCGATCCTCGCTCATATTTTGAGCTTTGGTGGCGGCCATACCCTCGGCGGCAGTGCTCACGAGCTGGTCATTGACCTCAGCTTAACCGCCGCCTGTGCCAGCATAGCGGCACTCGTGGCGGGGGCAATTTTTATTTCAGCCGGGCGCCGCGAAGGTACCATCGTCGCCCAGCGGCTGACCAAATTTCTGCCCGGCGGAGGAGTGATTTTTGCCCTCGCCGCCGGCTGGTTCGCGGTCATTGAAATGC
>JALZBM010000177.1 GCA_030947385.1 Vulcanimicrobiota bacterium | reverse complement strand
ATACGAAGCGCGACATCGACCAGATGTTGGCAGCCGTGGGCGTCTCGTCGCTCGAGGAACTCGTAAAAGTTCCCGATTCGATCGCGCTGCGTGCCGAATTGGATATCGTGCCGGCCCTTCCGGAAACGGAAATCACCCGCCGTTTTGCAAGCTTTGCAAAGAAGAATACGGCAACCGAAGCGATCTCATTCTTGGGCGCGGGAGCCTACCGCCACTACTGCCCGCCCGCCATCATGACGCTTGCAATGCGCGGTGAGTTTTTAACCGCATACACACCGTATCAGGCGGAAGTCTCGCAAGGGTATTTGCAAGCGATCTACGAGTGGCAGACCTATATTTGCCTTCTCACCGGCTTGGATATCGCCAACGCGTCGGTGTACGACGGCGCAACTGCGCTCGCCGAAGCCGTCATCATGGCGATCAACGCGAACGGCCGCAAGAAGGTGCTGATCTCGCGCGCCGTGGATCCCAATTATCGCGCGGTGCTCAAAACCTATTGCGACGGCCTCGACGTCACGCTCGATGAAATCGCGGTCGCAAAAGACGGGCGCACGGATTTCGGTTCGATCGAAGCCGCGCTTGCGAGCAAGGATTATATCGCGCTCGTCGTGCAGACGCCCAACTTTTTCGGAAATATCGACGCGCCCGCGTCGCTTATTCGCGAAGCGGCAAAAGGGAGCGGCACGGTACTCATCGGCGTCGTCTCCGAAGCACTCTCGCTCGCTGCGCTGCAGACGCCGGCGTCGTGGGGAGCCGAAATTTGCGTCGGTGAGGCACAATCGTTCGGGGTGGCGATGGCTTACGGCGGCCCGTACGTCGGCTTCATGGCGACGAACAAAGAGCACATGCGCCGCATTCCCGGTCGGTTGGTGGGACGCACGCTGGATAAGAACGGCAAAGACGCCTACGTTCTCACCTTGCAGGCGCGCGAGCAGCACATCCGCCGCGAACGCGCGACGTCGAACATTTGCACCAATCAAGCACACTGCGCGCTCGTAGCCACGATCTATCTCGAACTGCTCGGCAAAACCGGCCTGCGCGACTGCGCGTCGGAAAATCTGCGCCGCTCGCGCGACTTGGCGACCGCGGTTGCTAACGTGCCGGGCTGCTCGCTTCAATTCGACGCGCCGTTTTTTAACGAACTCGTCGTAAACGTGCACGCGCCGGCAAAAGAAGTTCTGGTGCTCTTGCAGCAACGCGGCGTCTTGGGCGGAGTCGATCTCGGCCGCTTTTATCCCGAACTCTCCGATTGCATTCTGATGGCGGCGACCGAACTGACGACGTCCGCCGACATCGATGCGCTCTGCACCGCGCTTAACGAGGTAGTCAATGTCCCAGCTCGCGTCTGAAATGGCGTCGCCGCTCATTTTCGAGCAAGGGCAAGAAGGTCGCGCAAACCGGTATTTTCATCGTGGCGCACCGATGACCGATTTCTTACCGGCCGGCTTGCTGCGCGAAGAACTTCCCCTTCCCGATAACACTGAACTCGATGTCGTCCGTCACTTCACGCGGCTTTCGCAGCGCACGTTCGGAATCGATCTGGGCTTTTACCCGCTTGGGTCGTGCACGATGAAGTATAACCCGCGCGTGAACGACGCGATGGCGAACTTGCCGGGCCTGCGCGACCTGCATCCCTACGCACCGGACGAACTCGCGCAGGGCGCACTGCAGGTGATGTACGAGCTGGAACGCAGTCTCGCGTCGCTTTTCGGCATGGCGGCGTTTTCGCTCAATCCATCGGCGGGAGCGCAAGCCGAGCTTGCGGCGCTGCTGATTGCAAAAAAATATTTCAAAGACCGGGGTGAAGCGCAGCGGCTCACCGTCATCGTCCCCGATACGGCACACGGCACCAATCCCGCTTCGGCCGCCATGTGCGGCTTCAAAGTGATCTCGCTCAAAAGTGACGCGCGCGGGCGCGTCGGCGTCGAGGATCTGAAAAAAGTGCTCGGTCCGGACACGGCCGTCTGCATGATGACCAATCCGAATACGCTCGGACTGTTTGAAGATCACATCAAAGAAATTACCGATGCCGTACACGCCGCTGGCGGCCTCATGTACTACGATGGGGCCAACGCCAACGCACTGATGGGAAATGCCCGTCCCGGCGACATGGGCTTCGACCTGATGCATCTCAACACACATAAGACGTTCACCATTCCGCACGGGGGTGGCGGCGCCGGACACGGTCCCGTCGGCGTGGCGGCCCATTTGGTCGGCTACTTGCCGACACCGGTGGTTCGCGCAAGGAAAACGGAAAACGGAAAAACTCCGCGGTTTGCGAGCGATGCGATGACGTTTTCGCTCGACTTCGACGTACCCAAGAGCATCGGGCCGATGCGTTCGTTCTGGTCGAATTTCGCGCATGCCGTTCGCGCGCTCGCCTACATTTACGCCAATGGTGCCGAAGGGCTCGCGAGCGTTTCGCAACTTGCGGTGCTCAACGCAAATTACTTGCGGGTCAATATCGCCAAGTTTTTGACGACGCCGTATCCGGAAGTTTGCCGCCACGAGTTTGTCGCTTCGGCCCAGGATCTCAAAAAAGAAACCGGCGTGCGCACGCTCGACATTGCGAAGGCGCTGCTCGACCGCGGATACATGGCGCCCACGGTCTACTTCCCGCTGATCGTACCGGAGTGTTTGATGATCGAGCCGACGGAAACCGAATCGAAGGAGACGCTCGATCAATTCATCGACGCGCTGCGAGACATTGTGGAAACGGCCAAAACCAATCCCCAAGAAATTCTGGATGCCCCCGTTCATACGGTAGTCGGGCGCATCGATGAAACGCGCGCGGCGCGCCAGCCCGACCTGCGCTGGCACCCGGCATCGTAATGAAAGCTGTGTGTGCCGCGTTCCTTTCTCTTGTGGCGTTGACGGTCGCAACGGCCGTCGCGTCTCCCGTGCAAATGGCATACTTCCCAAATCGGCCAAAAGATTCGACCGGCATGAAACTCATCGTCGGCACCGTGGTGGATTGTAAGCTCACGCTAAACCCGCTGGCGGAGCACCTAATGGTAGAAGATGCAGCAACGAAGCGCGTCATGACCTTCGAGCTTGGCCTGAACACGAATAAACGATGAAGAATTCAACTGTGGAATCTGGCGCGGATGCGCGATGCTGCCGAAGGGCATGGTAAATCATCATACGCGAGTAGCCGTTCTTTATTGGGACACAGATTCGGCCGTCGTTGGGGCTACGCTATCGGAGGTCCCGGGTAGCGGTGTGCATGGGTCGGATCGTATCCTGACCGTCCCTTAGCGCGGCGCTCCGCGGCTGTTGGCATTCCATCTCTTAAATAATTAGTTGACAAGCGGGCACCGCACTGTTATATTTCTTATCAACTAACGAATTAGTTTTGAGAAAGGCGGTCGGTTTCCATGGTAAAGAACAGCCCCGTGGACTTCTCGGGGGTCTTCGCAGGTATGATGGTCCTGGTGCTACTTGTCGCCATCCGGTTCTGCGCTTTAAGCATCTAAGCGCAAAAAGGTCGATCCTCTTTTTGCGCCGCCTTCTTGGTGGGGTTCGGTATAATTAAAGCAGTTGGAGGCGTCTCGTAGTGGGGCGCCTTTCCAGTCCTTAACGAGCAAAGCCGCTCACGCGGACAAAGGGCAAAATGCGGATCAAATATGAGGTTTCGGCTGGCGGGCTCGTGCTGCGCCGGCGTGAGTCGACGTATGACGCGCTCCTGATCGGGCGCGGGACGCCGCGTATTTGGTCGCTCCCCAAGGGCCACCTCGAGGCGCGGGAGTCCCCCGAACAGGCGGCCCTGCGGGAAGTGCGCGAGGAGACCGGCTGCTGGGCCGAACTCATCACCAAGCTCTCCGATATCTCGTACTGGTTTTACATCAACCGCGCCAAGCACAAAAAGTCCGTTACCTTCTATTTGATGCGCTATTTATCGGGTGACACGGCCAACCACGACCACGAAGTAGACGAAGCGCAGTGGTTTGATATCATGTCCGCGAAGCGTTCGCTCAAGTACGTGAACGAAAAGCGCTTAATCGACTTAGGCCTGGATTATCTGGCCGCCAACCCCGCCGCCTTCGGCGATCTCCCCGTCGTTGCGAGAACCGCAGAGCAACTCTCGAGTTGACCGTCTCTGAAGAACTCGTAACCCTGGCGGCCGTGCCGCCGGAGGGGGTGGACCCCCCATGGCGTGTTTCGTTCGAACTTTTCGACGGACCGCTCGATCTATTGCTGCACCTCGTCAAAGAGAAGCAGCTCGATATTGCGACGGTGCCGCTCGCCCTGGTTGCCGAGCAATATTTCGAATACATCTCGCTTATGGATTCGATCGACGTCGAAGTTGCCGCCGAATATCTCGTCATTGCGGCAACGCTCGTTTTCTTGAAGTCCAAGTCGCTGTTGCCCGCGATTCCGAGTGAGTTTCTCGACGACGAAACCGAGACCCCGGAAATGGTTGAAGAGCGCCTGCGCGCGCGTCTCATCGCTTACTCGAAATACCGCGAGGTGGGCGAAGAGCTTCGCACGCGTCAACTCGATGCGAGCGCCTTTTACTACCGCGACGCCGGTGACCCGAACAGCGATCTTACGCAGCGGTACCGCATCGATCCGAACAAACTCACAAACGCTTTCCTGGCAATGCTTCGCAACGCAAAACCGGAACGCCGAACGATCGCACGCGAACGCGTCTCGCTTCTCGCGCAAATGGACTACATCATGAAAGTCGTCCGCGAGAAGGGTGAAGTGTTTTTTTCGGCGTTGTGTCACAAACTCGGACGGGAGTCGATCATCGTCACGTTTCTGGCGATTCTGGAATTGATCCGGCGACACCGCGTCGAGTACGAGCAGCCCGAACTTTTTGATGATATCCGCTTAATTCCGGTAACCGCTAGTGGGGGGTCCCAATGGTCGTAGAAGAAGAGCTGCTTGCCGTTCAAGCGGTAGACGAGCCAATCGAAAGCGCGATCGCGCGCTTGCAGCGGCCCGTCGAAGCCCTCTTATTTGTGGCAAGCGAACCGCTTTCCATTAAGAGCGTAGCCAAGCTGACGCACGCGACCGAAATCGAAATTGCGGCCACCCTGCAAAAGATCGAAGAAGACTTCTCCGCCCGCGGAATCGTCCTGCGCGAGATCGGCGGCGGTTACCGTTTTGCGAGTGCCCCGCTCGCCCGCGATGTCGTCGAAGCCTATTTGCTTCCGCCAAAATCCAATCTCTCGACGCCGGCGCTCGAAACGCTAGCCATCATTGCCTATTTGCAACCCGTAACCAAAAGCGAAATCGAAGCCATTCGCGGGGTATCGGCCGAGAGCGTCGTCACCACGCTTTTGGACCGGCGCCTCATCGGCGAAGCCGGCCGCAAGGACGTCGTGG
>JALZBM010000176.1 GCA_030947385.1 Vulcanimicrobiota bacterium | reverse complement strand
CCGATGTGCCGCTCGGTCCGCGATACCGAGAGCGTGTTGACGGCAATCGCCGGTACCGACGTGTTGGATCCGACGGCTCGGAACAAACCGTTCAAACGATTGCGCCGGCGGCCGCGAATTGCGATTCCCAAAAACCCGACCGGCAAAGCGATGCCGGAAGTCATTCGAAACTTCCGCCGCTCGGTTGAGGTGTTACGCGAATTCTGCGATGTCGTAACCGGCTTCACGTTGCCGGACCACCCGTACGGTGCCGTGTTCGGGGCGATCTACAATGGCGAAGCGGGAGCCGCCTTTCGCGAGCTGATCGAAAGCGGCCGCTCGCGGGAATTACAGTCGGTTGACGACCGCATCGGCGGATACCAGTTCTACGGCGCGCTTGCCATGGATTACGTTGACGGTTTACGTCAACGTAAGATTCTCAATCAGGCCGTGTATGCAGCCTTAGAGCCGTATGACGCAGTCGTCTTTCCAACGCTCGCGACCGTGGCTTACCCGGTCGGGAAGCCGTTCGATCAGGCGTATCCCAAAATCGAGGGCGGTTTCTCCATGGGCTCCTCCGGAAATCTCGCCGGCGTTCCCGCACTGAGCATTCCAAACGGATTCGGCGAAAACGGTTTGCCGACCGCCCTATGCTTGGTGGGCAATCCTTGGGCAGAACTGCAAGTGACGGCGATTGCAAAAGGATTCCAGCAGCGGACCAGCTTCCACCAGCAACACCCGCATGTGGGCGCCTGAGCGGCGTCGCCCGAACGATTCATGCTTTTTTTCCGCCAAAGGAGTATAATTTTGCCCCATGCCACAGCAATGTGAAAGGTGCAAAAGTTATGGCAGAACCGCGAAAAATGATTGATTGCCGTGAGTATCCTTCGGAATCGAATTGCTCGCTCACGATTGCCGGACGCTCGGACGAAGTGCTCAAAGCAGCCACCGAGCACGCGGTGTCCGCGCACGGTCACAAGGACACGCCAGAACTGCGCGAGATGCTTGCGAAGAGCATAAAGGACGAGCCCGTTCACGCTCACGCCTAATTCGCTTCGGATCAGGTGCGCGCGACTGGCCGCGGGATTAGCGCTTGCGGTCACGTTGCCCGCATGTGGAGGCGGCTCGGGTTCGTCCGCGCTCCCGGTGCCAACCGCAACGCCGCACGTTGCGCTCAATACCGCAGCGATCGACGCGATCGTTCAACAGACGTATGCCGGTTCGTGGGGCGTGGAACTCGGCATTTACGAAAACGGCGTCCCACTCTACGAACAGGGGTACGGCTTACGCGATCGCGGGCTTCCCGATACCTTCGTGTCAAGACCGAATTTCTGGGGATTGCCGCAACCGGATAAAACGTTTGCGTTTGCGCGCGGCGCGTTCGCTCCGGACGCAAACACGGTTTTCAACATGGCCTCCGTGAGCAAAGAATTTACGGCAGCGGCAATCTTGTTACTGCAGCAAGATGGGAAAGTCTCTTTAAACGACACGGTGTCGAAATATTTTCCCACGTTTCCGCGGGGCAACGAGATTACGTTGCTCGATGCAATGCAACACCGAAGTGGACTCGTCGATTACGTCGATCGTTTTGTGACGCAGGCTCCGGAGTTTGCGCCGGCCTATCAGACCTTCATGGCGAGCGGGCAAACGGATTTGAGCGCGACCGTGACGCAACTCGCAACCTACCCGTTGAATTTTGCACCTGGGACGCAGTTTGAGTACAGCAACTCAAACTATTTGCTCTTGAGTCTTATTGTCGCACAAGTCAGCGGCGAATCGCTGGGAGCATTTCTGCAACAGCGGATTTTTGGGCCGCTGGGAATGACGCAAACGCACGTCGGGGATTATGGCCCGCAACCCGGTGGCGATATTGCGCTGGGTTATCGCGACGAAGGCAGCGGCCCGGTGCGCACGTGGCAGTGGAACCTGCAGTGGCTGGCCGGACCTGGCGGTTTAACCTCAACGGTGCGCGACATGGAGAAGTGGGATCGCGCCGTGCGAGCGCCGGGCATCTTCACGCAGGCGACGTTAACGCAAATGTTTGCGCCAAGCCCGATCGCGGCGCCATACGGAGCATACGCTGCCGGATGGGTCATCAGCACGCTGAACGGCCATCCGTATGTTTGGCACGATGGGGCGATCGGCGGATTTCAGACAATGAACGCACTGTTTCCCGATCTCGGCATCGACATTGTTATTCTGACCAATGACGGGACCGGCAAGGACCCCTATTACATCATTCCGCAGATCTTAGGGCTCGTTACGAATTAGGCTTTGCGGCTTTTTTTGCGCGCGGAACCTTCAGTTTTCCCCAGTCGGATTGATTCCAATGAATCTCCTGGCAAACACGTTCGACCGCGTCGGAGAATTTATCCCATGTGTCGAGTTTGTCGAGGGCAGCCTTTGGAATATAGGCCGTCGGCACGGGCTCACCGGGAGGCACGGAACCTTGAACTTTTTTAGCCAGTTGTGCAAGCACGCATGCGGCGGCGCCTCGAGTGGGAATTGCAGGCCAGGTCATAAGGAGTAGTCCTTTCGCTAGCGAGTGCAGCCTTGTTTTTTAGTTTAAGCTAGTGGATTCCCAAAGGCAATACCGATTGCTCCCATCTGAGCCGTCTTCGTATGCGTTGAATTTGCACCGGCCGCTCTCGGCGGCTGCATTCACACGGTACGAATTGGAGAATCAAATGAATATATCAGTGCGCCTCGGCGCCATTGCGCTTGCCGGCGCTTGTAGCCTGATGCCGCTCGCCAGCCAAGCGCAGGACAATCCCATGGTCGGCGGTCACGCCATGATGGCCAATAAAGACATTGTTTCGAACGCAGTGTTATCCGAAGATAACAAAACGTTAGTTGCAGCAGTAAAGGCTGCCGGCCTCGTTGCAACGCTGCAAGGCCCGGGGCCGTTTACCGTTTTCGCACCAACGGACGAGGCGTTTGCGGCACTGCCTGCCGGCATGCTCGACACGGTAATGAAACCCGAAAACAAAAAAATGCTGGCCGGCGTTCTCGCCTATCATGTCGTGGCCGGACGCCTGGATTTCGCCGCGTTGCAAAATCAAATCGCTGCCGGCAACGGCAAAGCCATTCTGAAAACAGTGAATGGTTCGAATCTGACCGCCGCCATGAATGGGCCGCGGAACATTACCGTTACCGATGATAAGGGAAACGTCGCCCACATTTCGACGTACGACGTCTATCAATCCAACGGCGTGATCCACATCATTGATCGCGTGTTGACGCCGTAGGCAACTGCAGCGGCGCGCTTGTCCGGCTGCGCCGGATCGGCGCGTCGCCGACAACTCGTCGATACCGTTTTTTTAAGCGCCGCCGCCGGCGTGGATCCTGCGCAGTTGTTGGGCGAACTCTTCGAAGGTTGAGAATGCGCGCAACCTAGTCTTGGCGGACTTCTTGCAAAGCGCAGCGGCGTTAGGTCCTCCAAGCCATACTTCGATCCGGACCGGAACGGCTTCGATTAAGCTTCGCAGAAAGGCGGGTACCGCTCGGTCTAGCGCCGGAGCCATGCTTCCGAGCACGATTGTTTGCGCATGCAACATGCGCGCGGCGCGAGCGATATCTTCGGCGGGTAAACTGGGTCCCAAATTTGCGATCGTAAAACCACTTCTTGCAGCAAGTAGCGCGCTAAGGGCAATGCCGAACTCGTGCTGTTCGCCCGGCGGGGTCGCAAAAACGATCGGCTCCGCAACATTTTCTGTGTAGGACTGTTGCAGCGCCAAGCTTCCCGTTAAGTTGCGCACGAGTTGTGATAAAAGGTGCTCCTGCGACACTCCAAAATCGCCGGAACTCCATGCCTCACCCACTTTGCGCAAGAGTGGTGCGAGCACGTTTAGGACGAACTCGTCATTTGGAAGAACGAGCGCCGCCGCAATGAGCGAATGTTCCGCCGCTCGAATGTCAAAGTTCTTTATGGCATCCATGGTCTGCGCAATTAACGCGCCGGCAGAGTCGTGACTAACTATTGTGACCCCTTTTTCGGGGTCGCTTTTAACGAGGCGCCGCAATTGCGAGTTACTCAAAGCGGCAACGTGGCGGATTGCATGTCCAAGTCTCGTAGCATCGCGGGCTAGCTCTATGCGGGCAATATCGCTATCCGAATACAAGCGTACTCCTGAGGGCGCTCGGGCGGGTTCCACGAGCTTGTATCGCCGCTCCCAGGCGCGGATCGTATCGGGATAAAGGCCGGTCTTCCGGGCCACGGCGGCGATCGAGTAGGCCTCTTTCATATCGGCCTCACCATATCGTCCATCGCAAGGCTTGTCAATGGTTTGTCCAGGGCAAAGACGTGACAGGTTTGATTGAGGTGGGTATTCTCTGGGTGTGAGTGTTTTTGTAAACCAGCGCAACCGGTCATGCGAGTAGCCGTTACGGGCGCATCGGGCTTTGTGGGCCGGGCTGTGATCGCCGCCCTCATCGCCCGTGGAGACCAGAGCGTGGCGCTCGGACGCAATCCCGAGTCGATGGATTTCCCCGGCGCCGTCATTTGCCGTCGCTTCGATCCGAACGACGCTCGGCCGCAACCGGAACCATTCGAAAACGTCGACGTCGTGATTCATTTGGCCGGAGAGAGCGTTGCCGGCCGATGGAACGAGACGAAGAAACGGGCTATTTGGAACTCACGCGTCGAGGGAACCCGCAACCTCGTCCAGTCGATCGCTGCATGCGCGAAGCCGCCTTCCGCGTTGATCTGTTCCTCAGGAGCCGGCTTTTATGGGGCGCGCGGCGACGAGCCGTTGTTTGAAACATCGCAACCTGGCGAGGATTTTTTGGCGCGCGTGTGCGTGCAGTGGGAATCGGCGGCGGTTGGCGCGGAGACGCACGGCATCCGCACGGCGATGCTACGCACCGGGATCGTACTGGGAGACTCCGGTGGCGCACTCGGCAGCATGGCTAGGCCGTTCCGCTTCGGGGTAGGCGGGCCGCTTGGCAGCGGCCGTCAGTTCGTCCCGTGGATTCACATCGATGATTTGGTATCGTTGTACTTGTTCGTAATCGACCGGGAGATGCGCGGTGCGATTAACGCGGTTGCTCCGGACTATGCAACCTCGGCGCGATTTGCACAAGCACTGGGGAGTGCCTTACAGCGTCCCGCACTTGTGCCGGCACCGGCAGTTGCGTTGCGCGCGATTCTTGGAGAGTTTGCAAGCACAGTTTTGGCAAGCCAATTGGTGATTCCGGCGCGCGCCGAAGACGCCGGGTTTACTTGGCGCTACACATTTGTCGAAACGGCAATGGCGCAGGCCCTGCATTCGAAAGTGGCCGCGCCCTACGGCATTGAGACGTTCGAGTCGAGGCAAACCGTGCGCGCCTCCGCGACGGAGGTCTTCGCATTTTTCGGCGA
>JALZBM010000175.1 GCA_030947385.1 Vulcanimicrobiota bacterium | reverse complement strand
CCTTTGCACCGCTCGACGTCACCAAATTCAAGGCGGCCTTCGCGGCGAATCCCGCGCAAGTCCAGGCAATCTTCGGATCGGCGGGTACGATCGGATCGCTCGGCACGTATTTGACCGGGGTTACGGGACAGCCGACGACGCTCTACAGTGGTTTGGCCGGAACTATTCCCACTATTTCGCTCCTCCAGAACTTCGAGAACAACAACAGCAGCGAGCTTACTTCCCTTCAGGCGCAGGTGAAACTTGTAACGGATGGTGCGAACCAATATGCGGATCAGTTGCGCAAGCAGTTCACGTCGTACGAAGGTCAGATTGCAAAATACCAGGCCCTGCAAAGCCAGCTCGCCGGCTTCTTCAAGAACGGATAAGGAACATGACGGGTTCTAACGCGCAGCAGAAGTATCTCGAAACTTCCATCAGCACCGTTTCCAAGGAAGATTTGATTATCAAGATTTTCGATGCGCTCGTGTTGTATTCGTCGCGGGCCCTGGAGAAGTTTGAGACCGAAAGCGACGATGTCGAAGGTATTCACAACGCGCTTCTGCGCGCGCAGCGGGCGTGCTGTCTGTTGATGGGTGCGCTTGACATGGAAATCGGCGGCGAACTTGCGCGCAATCTGTTTCGAATTTACGAGTTTTGGCATCACGAACTCGTCATGGCGAACATGAAGAGAGACCCGAACCGTCTCAAGGTGCTGTTGCCGACATTTAAGGAATTTCGCGAAACGTGGACTGAGGCGATCGCGCGGTTCAAGGCTCAGCAACGCCTTAATACGGAGTCGGCCGCCAATACGCAAGCCTTCCGCGGCGGCGGCGAGGTCTCGAGTTTTGCCGCTGTCGGCTAACGAAGCGAGCCGGCCGCTGCTGGATCAGATCGAGATCGAACTCGCGGCGCTCGAGAGCGCTTGCGCGCAGGCCGAGCGGATCGTGGCCTCAGGTGAAGCAGACGAGTTAGACCGGTCCATCATGGATCAGCGGCGTCTCACGCACGCTCTGGCAAATGCGATGGATGCGGCCCGGGACGTTCGTACGGCGGAGTATGACGAAGGCGTTCGCAACCGCATTCGTTACATCGGACTCATCCGCGACCGGCACATCGCCCTGCTCGCGAAGACACGGGACGAAATCGCAACGCGGTTGACGACTTTAGATCGCTGGAAGGGCGCCGCTCGCAAATGGCTTAGCGGCTACAATACGCCGCGCGGAACGGGCGGATTAGACCAACTGCGGTAACTAATCGACGAAGAGATACTCGAGCGCCGCGGTCTTATGCGCCTCGACGGACCGCCCGACATTGCCGTCGAACGACTGCATGCCGACCGAGCCGTCCGGCTTGCGCACCATCATCCGCTCGGAATTGGTTTGCACTGAAGTCTCCCAAACGAGCGGATGCGTCTTGCCGCTGTCGCGGTCGAAATGTCCGCATCGCACGCCCGGATGCAGCAGAACGTTCCAGCCGGCGTCGCGTAGCCGCTTGCAAAAAAGATAATCTTCATTGCATACACGCACGCGAGCCATGGCGCGCTCGATATAAATTTGCACCGGAAAAAACGGTGCGGCCATTTCAGCCAAGGCGCTCACCCGTATCATTACGAGGCCGAATCCCACCCCGTCGACACTCGTCGGCGTTTTGTCGAACGCGGGAATCGCGGCGCCCGTCGTGTCGTTTGGATCCCAGCCCGCGACTGCCATCGGCCGCGATCCGTCTCGCGAATAATAGAGGGCACCGGTGAGTCCCGTCGCCGGATCTGAGAAAGGTTCGAGCAGCCGCGCGATTGCATCCGGGGGCACGACCATGTCGTCATCGGCCATGAGCAAAAAATCAGCGTGCCTTGCGAGTGCAAACTCAACCAAAAGTTCGCGCTGAGCCGGAACGAAATTTCCCGTGACCGTCTTGTTTTCAATGGCGGTAATTTGCGGCGGAAGCGTGAGCCCTTTTAGGCTTTCGACGAACGGCGCGGCCGGGTGCCCGGCGGTTGGAATTCCGAGGACGAGCTTCACGCAGGTTTCACGCTTCCAGAAGCAGGCCGAGCGCATCGATCAACTGATGCGCCGTTTCGTCCGCCGCAGCATCGACGGTGCCGAATGGATCGAAATTGCGATCGAGCTTCGCACGGATAAAGGTGCGGTTGATCGAGGCGCGAGCCAACTTCGCATATGATTCGAGGAGCGACTCGATGCGTGATTTGAGTTCCGCATCGCCGCTTATGACGTGCCTGGCTTGTAGTGCAACGGCCAATTGCCGGATCCGGATAAATGATTCGAGTTGGTTGCGCTGCTCGACGGGCGCGCAAAATTCGATCTCCGCCGCGCCCAGCGGGGCGTATAGGTGCGAAGGGGGGGGTCCGGCGGCGGGTTCCTTCATCGAGGAGAGATCGAAATCGGTCTTGCCGGTAGAAAAATCTGCGACGCGCATAGGCTTGCCCAATTTGCGCATGAGCAATGCGCGGCTCAGCATGCCCGCCTGCGCGGATAGATGCGTGCGGATGCCGAGGTCGCGACCGCCCGGTGCGAGCGAACACGCGAGGCCGTTCTGCAAGATGTAGTGTGGAATTTGGGCGAACGATTCGGCTGCAAAAAGCTTCTTTACCGTCGCGAGTGAGGCGCTATCAAAACCGCTGTACAAGCGCGGCTCGGTTTGCGTGACGGGCGGCGGTGGTTCTTCACGAGCTATGTCCGGCATGACGACTAGGGGAGCTTCGTGAAACCCCACGGGCGCTTCGCCTTCGGCTTCGCGCGAGAAGATGCGCTCTTCATCGGCATCGAGTTCGTAAAACGGTGTCTCCGCCAAGGGTGCCGCCGGCAGGTAGCTTTGCGGTAAGCGCGAGGATTTCGCCGCGGCGCCGCGCGTGAGCCGGATCGCAGAGGCGCCGATGACCGCCGCATCAGTCGCTCTTACGTGCGGTGAAACCACGAGCGGCGCGGTGCCGGCTTCGACGGAAATTTTCCAGCTGAATCCCACCTGTTGTCCCGCCGCCAACCGTTTTATCGTATAGCCTTCGGCGAAAAAGGCCTCTGCGACCTCATCGCGGAGCGGGCGTTGATCCCCAAGAAGCGACCCGGTGCGATACGAACTTTGCGCAGGCAGGTTGACCCCCGCGCGCACGTCCTGCACCGTTTGTTCGCTCGTATTCTGTATAGAAAGGGCCAGCGTTACGACAGCGCCGGGGATCAAACGCGCGTTCGGCGTTGCGGATAAATCGACGGTAACGCGACCACCTTGTAAAACGGGCGGGACCGGTTCTTCAAGAATAATGCCTTCGTGTGAATCGCGTTGAGCGCTGGACCAATCGGTCGGCGGGGGCGGTTCTTTACCGAGAGCGGTGCGCCGCAATTCCAGCAGCCGCATATCTGCGCTCTGCTCGAATGGGTCCATCACGGCGTTCGGCCGATAAGGCGGTCGAACCAGTTGCGCGACGTTTTCGTGTCGCCGTTTTGCGCGCTGACGGCGCGGGCGCTGGCGGCCGGAATGGTGAGTCCGCGATTGAGTGCCGCACTACGCACGTGCTCGTCGAATACGCCGTTGCTTCCACGTTCGGAGGCTTCGACCATCGCAGCATGCGCGAGCGTTGTAATGCGTCGCGGAAGGCCGTCGGAAATGCGGAATACAAGATCGCGCGCGTCATCCCCGAAAATGCGCTGGCCGGCGGGCAGGCCCGCGCGCGCAAGCCGGTAGTCGATCATCGCTTGGGTGGCGCTAAGATCTAGCGCATCCAAACGCACCCACAGGTCGACCCGATCGGCCAGATTTTGTTTTGCAACGATACGGCGCTCGAGTTCGGTTTGCCCAAAGAGCAGAATGTTGAGCAGCTTTTTTTGTGGGATTTGATAGTTGAGCAACATGCGCAACGCTTCGAGTGAAGCGTCGTTTAAGTTTTGCGCCTCATCGATAATGAGAACGGGCGTGCGATGTTCGAGAACGGCCGTATCGAAGAAGAAATTCTTTAGAGCATTCTTTAGCGCGGCGCTCGACCGGGGCGGGAGCGCAAAACCGAAGACCCGCCCGACCGAAATTAGAAATTCGATCTCGCTAGCAAAGGTGGGATCGAGAATTTTGCCGAGTACGACCGAGTCGTCGGTTAAGAGTTCGTGTTCGATCGCCGTTGAGAGGCTCGTTTTGCCGGTCCCGGGCTCTCCGAGGATAACCGAAAGGCCACGCGATTGTTCGATTGAGTCGAGGATACGCCGCTTGGCCTGCAGCGCGGCGACACTCTCGCAATAGAAGTACGGGTCGACGGTATCCAGGAACGGGTCGCGTTCCAAGCCGAAGTGTTGATAGTGTCGTGCCATTCCTCAGTTCCCTTAGACGTTTGCCGATAAACTCTTCGTGTTGAACGTTCGGACGCACAGGCTTTACGAGCGGTGGATTCCGGCGTCCGCGCGAACCCGCACGGAGGGAGCTTCCGTTGTCGCGTTCAAAGCGGAAACCGTCGAAGTTTTTTCGAGCAGGCATATTTTCATCGACGCATTAATCGGCGCGGACGAGTGGCTGGAAGTCTTACCGTTTCTGGAGTTTGTTCCCGGCCCGGAACCGTTTGTCGTTTGCCCGGCCATCATCGCACACCGCTTCCCGATTCTTAGCGCCGCGGTGAGTGAGATTGCCAAAAATTGGTTTTTAGGCAAAGGCCAGCCGCAAGATGCCGTGATGGATTTTTTTGTAAACGATCGTGCGCTGAGCGAACTCTTTACTGCCGATGAGCCCAATATTCTGCCCGCATTCCCAGGTTTCGCGGCAATGAGTACCCTCATCCGGGTGGCAACTCGCTACGCGCGCGCAATCCCGTTCGCAAGACAACGCCGTTGCATCGATCTCCGAGCCGCAATGGGCTTCGGGTCCTTTCAACTGGGACCGCCGCAAGACGTCGAGTGCGTGACCGGGTCGCGGCTGCATCGAGAGGTTGCCGCTCGGATGGGCATTGACGTGCATGAGACGCCGCTGCACGATGCTTACGAAGTAGCTCTAGCGCTGGACGTTCCCCTTGAAGATGCGGACGAATGGATCGAGCGAGTGCGTGCATTATCGGGCCGGGGCGGATATGGGATCGTCAGCGTTCGCGGTGACGTTCTCGATTGCTATGAAGACCGTGCATCGCATGCCGAGCTAATTGCAATTCCCGCTGACGGGTTGACGCCTGCATCGCAAGAAACGTTTTTGGTATTTGATAACCGAGCGGTTGTACCGCTGGTGGCTGAACCCGTGCAGGCCCCGCTGTCGGTCTTACCGCCGCCCCTTTCCGTCCGGCTGCTTCCCGGTGAGAGGGCGGACTCGATAAGCGAAGCTGCAGACCAGACGCGAAGTCTGGCGCGAACGCTCCGAGCGCGTGGCCATCGGATTGCAATCGCCCCGGAGAATGAAGCGAACGATGAATGTGATATTATCCA